>NZ_JBATKE010000059.1:0-7615 GCF_049669105.1 Eudoraea sp. | reverse complement strand
GGGTACCAATTCTATGATGAGTGGTTTTATTACGGAACAGGAAAAAACGGTTTGGATGATGAAAGCCTGGCTGGCAGAGGAAATATAATACTTTATGCTACAGAATGATAGCTTTGTCATTCAGGATATAGTTTTTATTTCTTTTAAAGCATACGTATAATAAAAATGCCCGCTTTTTGCGGGCATTTTTATGTTTTATACTGATTTAAAAATGAAGTTTCAATTCAAAATCTTCGTCGTTTACTTCAAACTTTACATCCTGAAAAGTGGGAGGTCCCATAATCATTTCATTACCGCTCATAGCATAATTTTCTTTAGGCATACCGCTATCCTGAAAGTCCATTCTTTGATTTTCATTTGTATCATGTAAGGATGAAATTGCATAAGTGCCCGGCTTTACATCTAGAAAAACAAAGGAAATACTCCCGGTCTTTGCTTCATGTTTAAAATTTTGGATTCCCGGACCTTGCATAAATGTGTCCTGGGTATGGAGTGCTGCCAGGATATATCCTTCATCACTTAGAACATTTTCAATAGTGACCTTAAGGGTGATGCCTTTTGTATCCTGCGCATTGGCAATAATCCCCGAAATAAATAAACTTAAAATAAGTGCTAACGTTTTCATTTTATTGTTTTTTTAGTTGTTTATGATGGTCCAAAACTCCGAAAACATAAAAACAATAAAAATCATTGTTTACTCAACTGTAGGAAATAAGGAATGAATTGTAAACTACATTAAGCTACAATCAAATTTTTGAAAAAGCAGTAAAATAATATGCTAATAAGAAACCTAAAACCTGAGATCAACCCCTATGTGGTTTGTTTGTTTTCTAAATCAACGGGAACTTCATTGTCCTGGACAAAAACACATAACAAACCAGCTATGATCATTGAAATACCACCAATTATCAAAGCATAAATAGAAATATTTCCAAAAAAAGATTTTAATAGAAAGCCCAGGATACCTGCCGCTACAATTTGCGGGATAACTATAAAGAAGTTAAAAACGCCCATATAATAGCCCATTTTATTAGCCGGTAAAATACTGGATAGCATAGCATAGGGCATTGACAAAATGCTTGCCCAGGCAATACCAACTCCTATCATGGATACCAGCAATAAATTTGGATCGGAAATAAAGTAGATAGAAATCAATCCTATTCCCCCTATAATAAGTGCAATTAAATGTGTCATTTTTCTACTTATATGTTTAGCTATAACAGGCAATAAAAAGGCCACCAGGGCGGCAATACCGTTATATACAGCAAAACAAATTCCAACCCAATCTGCTCCCTCATTGTATAGCACTGATGTAGTATCTGAAGTGTCATAAATATGGCTGGTCACGGCTGAAGTAGTATAGATCCACATAGCAAATAATGCAAACCAGGAAAAAAATTGAACAAATGCCAGCTGAACCATGGTTGTGGGCATTTTAAAAATTCCCATAAAGGATTCTTTGAGTCCGGTGAATACTCCTTTTTCTGCATTTTCACTTTTAAGCTTTTCAATATCATCGGGTGGGTATTCATCGGTGTTAAAAACAGTCCACATTACAGCGGTGAAATAGGCTATTCCCCCCAGGTAAAAAGACCATTTTACCGAATCCGGGATCCCGCCATCAGCGGCTATATTCTCTACGCCAAACCAGTTAGTCATAATATAGGGCAGGGCAGAGGCAATAATAGCTCCTAAACCAATAAAAAAACTTTGCATTGCAAATCCGCTCGTCCGCTGTTCATTAGGCAACATGTCGCCTACAAATGCCCTGAAAGGTTCCATACTTATGTTAATTGATGCGTCCATCAGCCATAGCATAATTACTGCCATCCAAAGTGCAGTTGAGTTTGGCATTGCAAATAAGGCGATAGTGGCAAGAATTGCTCCAATCGCGAAAAAAGGCCTGCGCCTTCCCCATTTACGGTGCCAGGTTCTATCACTGTAGTAACCAATAATTGGTTGTACCAGCAGACCTGTTACCGGTGCTGCCAGCCAAAGAATTGGCAATTCATCCTTAGACGCCCCCAGGGTTTCAAAAATCCTACTTACGTTGGCATTTTGAAGTGCGAACCCGAATTGAATTCCCAGAAAACCGAAACTCATATTCCAGATTTGCCAAAAAGTTAATCTTGGTTTAACTGAGCTTATTGAAATTTGTGACATATTAATTGGTTTAGTTTGGTTCGTCGGTGTTAGAGGGTTTAGATAATCCTAATGAACCCTCACTGAAAACCTGCCCGCCGGTCTAACAGCCTTTGGAGGGTAGGCGGGTAGAAAAACCTTATTCTAAATTGAGCCACACTTTCTCAATTAAAGCCTTGGTTGCTTTAATGCCCTCAGGCTCACTTAGTCTTTCTCCCTCGTATTCTATCCCTATATAACCGATAAAGCCAGAATCTTTTACCGTTTTAAGCAATCTTCCGTAATCCAGAAAAGTTTCATTGCCATTCGCGTCAAAATTGTAAGATTTTGCACTTACCCCTTTTGCATAAGGTAAAAAATCGGCTACTCCCTGATAGGGATCATACATATCTGTGCATTTGTCATTTTGCGTGCTTCCCCATTTGGCATTAAGGCACCAGTTACCGAAGTCTGGTAAAGTTCCCAAATGCTTATTGTTGACTTCTTTTATTATCGAAGTCATAAACTTACCATCTGAAGTATGTAAACCATGATTTTCAATCAATACATTAATATTTTCTTTAGCACCATAATCACTTAACCTTCCCAAACCATCCACTAAGGAATTCTTTAATTCAATTCTATTTCCCTGTCCGAAAGCATTAACCCGGATGGAGTGACACCCTAATAGTTTTGCTGCGTTGATCCATTTGTAATGATTTTCAATGGCCTTCCTGCGTTCTTTGTTATTGGGATTTCCCAGTTCTCCTTCATCATCTACCATAATCAGTAGATTTTTAACCCCTGCCGCCTTCGCTTTACCTTTTAGTTGATTCCAAAACTTTTCACTTTTTCCATATTCCTTATAAAATGCATTTACATATTCAACTGCATTTAAGCCAAATGAGTTTTTTGCAATATCCGGAAAGTCATTTGCGTTTAATTCACCTTTGAAAAAAGCCCGGTTTAAAGACCACTGTGCAAGTGAAAGTTTTAGTGCTGTAGAGTTCTGTGTTAATTTTGAAGCAAATACATCAATATAAGGTGCCGAAAGCGCTGCACCACCGAGGACGGTTTTTTTAATAAAGGATCTTCTGGTTTCCATTGGATAGGCTATTCTAATAGCTCGTTTTCGTTTCTCTTCGATACAATTTCAACCAGCCAATAAATCAATTCTCCCAAACCGCCCACAAAAATGAACAATAAGATCCATAATAGTAGCATATGCCCCTGCTTGAGGTTCGGATTCTGAACGGCATGTACAATAAAGAATACCAAACTTGCAACAGAAAGCAATATCACTAAAAAAATCACAATAAAGAAAGAGCCTATCCATTCCATAATAAGCTCAGGTGGCCCATCATGAGCTTGCTCCAATTCGGGGATGTTGCCAAGAACAGAAAATAGAAAACCAAAATACCCCAGCATCATAATAAATAAAATAATTATGGGCGATAGGGCAAAAAAGGCCTGCCAATATTTATTGTGTATCATGAGTATGTTTTATAGTTCTATAAGTTAGTTATAATTTCATACAATTTGGTAAAATTTAGAACAGAATATCTGTGACATTAGTCTTTTTTATATTTTTCAAACCAGGCCAGTACACTAGCTATCTTTGCAACTAGGTTGCTAGGTTTATTGGCAATACCATGTGATGCTCCCGGAATTCGAACCATTGCCGTTTCTACTTTTTCCAGTTTAAGAGCGGCGTAAAACTGCTCAGATTCAGCTATCGGTGTACGGAAATCTTCTTCTCCGGTTAACAGCATTGTAGGGGTAGAAATATTTCCCACATATGAAAGTGGTGATCTCTTGAGATAGCTGCTTGGATCTTCCCAGGGCTTATTGGGAAACCAGTATTTATAGAAAAATCCAACCCCGTCTGCATAAAGCACAAAACTATACCAGTTAATGACGGGTTTGGCGACAACAGCCGCGGCAAATCTATCGGTTTTACCAACAATCCATGCCGTGAGTACTCCTCCGCCACTACCTCCTGTAACAAACATGTTTTCTTCATCAACGTTACCTTTTTTTATTACTTCATCCACACCGGACATCAGGTCATCATAGTCATGGTTCGGGTAGTCATGATGAATTAGATTCCCAAACTCTTCACCATAACTAGTACTTCCTCTGGGATTTGTATATAATACCATATAGCCTTGAGCCGCGTATAACTGGATTTCGGCGGAAAATACTGAACCATAGCTTGTAAAAGGTCCGCCATGAATTTCCAGTATTAGCGGGTATTTTTTGGAAGGATCAAAATTAGGGGGTTTTACCAGCCAACCTTGTATCTTTCTTTGGTCAAAAGAAGATTCCCACCAAAGTTCTTCAACCTCGGCAATAGTTCTAAAGGAGAAAAGGTCATCATTAAGTTTCGTAATTCTTTGATTAGTCCCTTTATAAAACGCGCCTAAGTCGGCAGGATGTTCTGTGCCTCCCAAAGTATATGCGAATTTGCTATTTTTTGAAACGGTGAAAGAAGCAGCATTATAAGGTCTTCCTAAGGAGAGACCACCCAAATTTTCTAATATTGGTGTTACCTTACCCGCAGTAGAAATAAAACCAACTTTCGTATCTCCTTTGTCATCATATTGAAAGTACAATCCCTTACCATCCCCGGCCCAACTTATATTTTGAATATCTCTGTCAAAATTCGCAGATAGTAGTCTGGAATTTGTTCCGTCTGCATTCATAAGGTACAATTGAGTGATCTGATATCCCTGATATTTGTCATCAAATCCGGTATAGGCAAGATACTTGCCATCTGGTGATAATGCAGGCCCATTATCTGGTCCAAGACGATCTGTGAGGGCTTTTATAGAATTATCGGCTAAATTAAGTTCCTGAATTTCGCTATTTCTGGGTTCAAATTCATGATTTTCATGAAGGTTTGCGGTAAAATATAGCCTCCGGTTGTCCTTTGACCAGATTGGAGCACCATGGTCATATTCTGAAAAAGTGAGTTGCCGCGGTGTACCTCCATCAGCAGATAAAACAAAAAGTTGTTCATTGCCACTTTTGTAATATCCTTTACCATCACCGCGGTAGTTTAGTTCATCTATATATACGGGGGGTTTATTCCATTTGGCACCCTCCGGTTTAGTTGGTAACTTAATGATAGACTCAGATTTTTTTGGAACGAACATTGTAAATGCCACATGTGAATCATCATGAGACCAGCTGACCCCTCCCGGGGATGAGGTTGTGTTTGTAAGGGAAACATACTCTTTTGTGTCCATCCACATCATAAAAAGTTTCATTTTATCATCCTGCATATTTGATTTAAACACAATTTTAGTACCATCATGCGACCAGCGTGGGGCAAGATCATTTTGGTTTCCATTCGTTAAGGGCCGGTTTTGGGAGCCATCAAAATTTACTATCCATAAATTTGACAGGTTCTTGTCGGTCATGATATCCTTAAAATTCCTTACATAAATTATTTTAGTACCATCCGGTGATATTTGCGGATCGGAAACAAATTCCAGGTTAAAAATATCTGTAAGTTCAAGATTGGTTTTTTGCTGTCCGAAGGCAGTGGTGCCTATAAGGAATACAATGAATAGAAATGAATTAATTTTTTGCATGATTCGTATTTTGGATTTGAGGGGAAATTAATAAAGATTGTTGTATTGCACTAATAATGGTTTTAAACTATTTTTTTTCTTAACCCAAGAGGTAAATATTAATCTTATTGCATTGCAGAGTAAGGTAAAAACAAAACCCGGTATTTACCGGGTTTTGAATGGTTGGTTAATTTAAAATCTATATCATTTTAAAACTATAGGAATCGTTTTTTAGACTAGTGGTAATTACTGTCTATTTTGAGCATTGACAGTACCGCTCAGTCCACTTAGGTCTTCTCTGAATGTCCATAATTCTGAACGATCTCCGTTCGTAGCTGCCTCTACGTCCTTAAGAAATTTCTCAAAACTTCCTTCGCCATGTACTTCATCAAACTTTTTTGGAAAAGTATCTTCACGACCCATCCATCCGGAATTACTAAAGAAATTTACAAAGGCCATATCTCTGCCATCCTGGGTATCTGGCATTTCATTAGTATAAACGCCATAGGTTTCATCAGGATTTTTTTCCGTATTTACTTTCTTAACTCTTTCTAAAATACTTATCATTTCAGGATATTTAAATCTTTTAAAATCTACCATGAATACAGATAAATACTTTAAGTCAAAATCCTTGGAAAAATTGGAGAATTGTGGATGAAACCTCCAGTATGTGACGTCGCTCTCAGCTGTTGTATAAGGAACTACATTTTTACTCCAATCTTCATCATGCCCTTCAGCTGCCGGCCTGCTATCCATTGCACTCCAGGGCAAAGGCCCCATTGCCCAAATATATTTACCGGCATTTTTACCATTGGAAACCCAATAAACCCGGGCACCGTGGGTACCTTCTGCATGGTATTTTTTGTTATGTGCAGCTATACCTGCTTCGAATTCCGCGGTTTTTGTTGGAATAGCCGTTAACATGACATTTTCCATGACCATGTATTCTTGTGCGCCTTGAGATATTACTAAAAAGGGAAAAAGTAACATCAGATAAAGAAATTTTCTCATTTTGATTATAATTTTAGGTTAGAAATTTATTTTACAATTTTACGGTTAGTTAGCCTTCGGTGGTGCAACTGTGTATCCCAATTGACTTAACATGTCCATATTGTCGAAAAAGGCATCCTCCTGGACTGCTAGTCCTTTGCTATCAAACGCCCAAACACTGTATCCATGGGTCTCCATTTTTTTTCCGGTTGGAGGATTACCCATAAATGGCCCGGTATTCGTTCCTGTACAGGTCCAGTTTATATAGGACTTTCCGTCTTTAAGGAAATAACTGTCCAGGTTTACCTTGAAATCAGGGAAGCCATTATGGAATTGATTCATCATGTCTGCATATTCAGATTGATTGTTGGCCTGCCGTGTGCCATTAGAGTTTCTAATAATACCAATTGAAGAAAGCGCCTTAAAGGCTTCAGCATCATTATTGTTCCAGGCTTCAATCATTTTATTATGATTGGTCATAATGGTTTTTTCAATTTCAGGTGCATTTTTCATCTCCTCAATTTCTTCGAGAGCTGTTTGCATAATGGCGTTATCCCAAAAACCATTCTCTTGTACTATTTTCCCATTTAAGACATGAACGGAAAGATGCACAGGTAATACAACTACTTGGTTATTTTCTTTAAGTGTGCCTTCCCATCTTCCCCAGAAATTAACCCATGTATTCCCATTATCACTTAATATTTTTTCATAAATCACATTGTCACCAAATCCGTATGAACTTAAAAGTGCAATAGTACCTTTATGTCCTTCCATCGATTGAGCGACGGTAATACTGTCATCCCATTGGTTGTAGTAAACTTTTGCGGTGTCTGCATATTTTTCCTGCCAGCTATCCCAATCCCCTTTTTCGTAATCGGCCAGCAAACCTTTTACTAAATCCACTTCAGGTCCGGAGGTACTATATC
>NZ_JBATKE010000058.1:0-4926 GCF_049669105.1 Eudoraea sp. | reverse complement strand
CTGCAAATGTAACTTCCAATCCTTGCAGGATTGACATCTTAAAATTAAAAATCCCATTCAAGCGAGCTTGATGGGATTTTTTTCTTTAAAGCTGCAACGAAGTTACGCTTGATTGCGGAGGAAGAGGGATTCGAACCCCCGGAGGTGTGACCCTCAACAGTTTTCAAGACTGCCGCATTCGACCACTCTGCCATTCCTCCAGTAATCTAAAAAGAGTCTTGTTTTTCAATGTGCCGCTCCCGATAGCTATCGGGACGACCACTCTGCCATTCCTCCCTTAATGCGAGCGCAAATATACTAACCTTTTTTATACCTTAAAAAGTTTGTTGACGATTTTCTTGCAACGTTTATAGTATTATTTATTTGTGACATCCTATTTTTACCACATGGAAGAATGGTATCATTATGTACTGCTCGTACTAGTTGGATTTGTGGTAGGTTTTATAAATACCGTTGCAGGAGGTGGATCCTTAATTTCACTCCCTTTTTTAATCTTTTTGGGATTACCACCCAGCGTGGCTAATGGTACAAACAGAGTGGCCATTGTAATACAGAATGCTATTGGAGTAGCCGGATTTAAAAGCAAAGGCGTCTCCACTTTTCCATTCAATATATATTTAGGGATCTCTGCTTTTTTTGGATCAATTATAGGGGCAAGTATTGCCGTGGATATTGAAGGGGAAACATTCAATAAAATTCTGGCTATTATCATGCTTTTGGTAGTATTAACGATTGTCTTTAAGCCCAAAATGAGTATGCAGGATCTTACGGAAAGGATTACCGGCAAACATTTATGGATAGGGATTGTCGCTTTCTTCTTTATAGGTATATATGGCGGCTTTATCAATGCCGGAATTGGCTTTGTAATTATACTTTTTTTGCACTATTTTAATCATATGGCCCTGGTAAGGGTTAATGCTACCAAGGTGGCCGTGGTTTTTATGTATACCCTTTCCGCTCTTGCCGTCTTCATTTTTAACGATAAGGTCATATGGGAAGTTGGATTGGTATTGGCCATAGGTAACGGGGCAGGTGCATGGTTTTCAAGCCGGATATCTGTTGGGAAAGGCGATGGCTATGTCAAAATGTTTTTGATAATCATGGTCATAATCATGGCAATCAAATTGTGGTTTTTTAATTAAAAGGTAAATGGCAGATATAATTAAGGATTTGGAATGGCGCTATGCGGTTAAAAAATTCGATTCCGCGAAAGAGATTGAGGCTCCAAAACTGGAAAGAATAAAAAAAGCGTTTAATCTCACCGCTACTTCTTATGGTTTGCAGCCTATAAAAATGGTTGTTTTAAAAAATAAGGCCCTGCAGGAACAACTGGTTGAATTTTCATATGGTCAGAAGCAGGTTGCCCAGGCTTCACATGTACTGATCTTATGTATTGAGAAGAAAATAGATGCCGACTATATCTCCGGGTACTTTAATAAAGTAAAGGAAATACGGGGAACCAGCGATGCAGTTTTAGAACCATTTAAAAATGCTTTAGTAAGCGAATTTACCAAAATGGATGCTGAACAAATTCAACATTGGGCAACTAACCAGGCTTATCTCGCCATGGGGAATTTGCTAACCATATGTGCCGTAGAACAACTGGATGCTTGTCCGATGGAAGGTTTTATCCCGGATAATTATGATGAGTTATTAAATTTAGGTTCAAAAGGTCTAAGGTCTGTGCTCGTTCTTCCCATAGGATACAGAGCGGAGGACGACATGTTTTCAGAATTTAAGAAAGTCAGGCGCGATATGGAAAATAGTATTATTTACATATCTTAGGCGTGGAAATTGCAAAATAAACGAGTATAAATCAATATCATAATAAATTAAATACTGCTATGCCGGGTTTTGAACTATTTGGAGATAAAGAAAGAGATCAAGTAAAGGACGTATTGGATTCCGGCGTACTCATGCGCTACGGGTTTGACGGTATGCGAAATGGCCATTGGAAAGCCTTGCAGCTTGAAAAGGAACTTGCAAAACGAATGCAAACAAAGCATGCACAGCTGGTTAGCAGTGGTACGGCAGCTTTAACTGTTGCCCTTGCAAGTGCAGGAATAGGAGCTGGTGATGAAGTCATTATCCCGAGTTTCACATTTGTGGCCAGTTTTGAATCTATTCTCGCTTTAGGAGCAATCCCCGTCATGGTCGATATTGATGATACACTTACCCTGGACCCCTCTGCTGTTGAGAAAGCTATTAATGCAAATACCAAGGTTGTCATGCCGGTTCACATGTGTGGATCTATGGCCGATTTAGGTGCCCTGAAAGCAATTTGTGACAGAAACAAACTTATATTGCTTGAAGATGCCTGCCAGGCAATAGGAGGAACCTATGAAGGAAAACCCCTGGGAAGTATTGGGGATCTGGGTTGCTTTTCATTTGATTATGTGAAAACGATTACGTGCGGTGAAGGTGGGGCTATGATTACCAACAATGAGACTTACTATAAAAATGCCGATCATTATTCAGATCACGGGCATGACCATGTTGGAAACGACAGGGGAGCAGAAAGCCATCCTTTTCTGGGCTATAACTACCGGATTTCGGAACTTCATGCCGCTGTTGGGTTAGCTCAAATTGCGCGTCTGGATGATTTTCTTGCAATTCAGAAGAGAAATTATTCAATTTTAAGAAACGCTCTGGAGCCTATTGAAGGAGTCAGTTTCAGAAGAGTTCCTGAGGGTGGTGTTGAGAATTATTCATTTCTGAATTTTTATCTTCCTTCGGAGAGCATCACGCAGAAAACACATGCGGCGTTTGGCTCTGCGGGCGTTGATGCTTGTTTTTACTGGTATAATAACAATTGGCACTATTATAAGAAATGGGATCATCTTAGAACTATGAAATCTTTAGCACCGGTGGCAAAAGAAGTCTTAGATGGAATTCCGGATTATCCAGAGGGACATTTTAAACAATCAGATCATTGGATGGGTAGAACCATATCATGTCTTATAAAACTCGGATGGGATGAGGCTGAAGTCGTCAAAAGAGCTGAATTGATGGCTACAATAATAAAAAAGGAATTATAAATTTTATTTAATAAGGAGAATAATCTACAATCTCCAGGCCATAACCAACAATACCCACTCTTTTAGCCTGATTGCTGTTGGTCATAAGTCGCATTTTGGTGATATTCAAATCATGCAGGATCTGCGCTCCAATTCCAAAATCACGGGTGTCCATTTCAATTTTTGGGGCTTTAATAATTCCATTTTTTTGATTTTCCTGCAATCCTTTTAAACGTTTAAGAATATTATAGGACTGGCTTTGTTGATCTATAAATACTATGGCGCCCTTACCGGCTTCATTAAGCGCTTTAAACATATCATCTAATTTCTTATCCGCATTATGCGTAAGGGTACCCAGGATGTCATTATTTACCAAAGTAGAGTTAATCCTTGTAAGTACAGGATCGTCCAGCTCCCAGTTACCTTTGGTTAGCGCCAGGTGAACCTGTTCGTTGGTTGTTTGCTGATAGGCATGTAAAGTAAAATGGCCGAAACGGGTCTCTACTTCAAATTCCTCTCTTTTAACAATTAGGCTATCATGGCGCATTCTATAGGCAACCAGGTCTTCAATGGAAACAAGTTTAAGGTCGAATTTACGTGCGACTTCCACCAAATGTGGCAATCGTGCCATTGTACCATCTTCATTAAGAATTTCTACGAGGATCCCTGCAGCTTCAAACCCTGCTAATCGGGCAAAATCTACGGCAGCCTCAGTATGCCCTGTTCTTCTCAGAACTCCACCATTCTTCGCTCTTAAAGGGAAGATGTGTCCTGGCCTCCCCAAATCGTGTGGCTTGGTGGTATTATTTACAAGGGCCTTTATTGTTTTTGCTCTGTCATGAACAGAAATTCCTGTAGTACAACCATTTCCTATTAAATCTACAGATACGGTAAACTGAGTATGATGTAAGACCGTATTGTTCTCTACCATCATTGATAAATCCAACTCCTCACAGCGTTGTTCTGTAAGTGGCGCGCAAATAAGTCCGCGTCCGTGCTTGGCCATAAAGTTGATCATTTCCGGGGTAACCGCTTCAGCGGCGGCAATAAAATCGCCTTCATTCTCGCGATTTTCATCATCTACTACTATAATCACCTTTCCATTTCGTATGTCTGTAATGGCCTCTTCAATAGTATTTAATTGGATTTTATCTTCCATAGTTGCAATCATGATGCTGTAACTTTAATTTTCTTTCTAAAAAAATCTTTTATTTTTTCAATAACATAGCCAAAATCCATTAGGCCCCTGTCTGCAGTAGCTCTTTTGGTTAAATAGATGCCCAAAGGTAACATTATTAGCGTAGAAAGCCATGCTCCAAATATGGGATGAATATTCCCCTCTTTTGCATAATTACCGGCAAAAACTCCGATAAAATAATAGGTTAAAAAGAGCACAATTGCTATAACCATGGGTAAACCAAGCCCTCCTTTGCGGATAATGGCGCCAAGTGGCGCACCAACAAAAAACAGGATTATGCAGGAAAGGGCAAGGGCGAATTTTTTGTGTAAAGACAATATGTGCATATTGTATATTTTATATCGCCGTTGTAATTCTTCTTTTTTACCGAGCACAGAATTTAAAATATTTGATATCGAATTCTTTGCTGCATTAACAATATGAATTCTTCGGTCTTCCCTGTAAAGATCCAATACATTGTCTATTTGTACAGTATCCTTGTCTATTTGTACAGTATCCTTTTCCTGAACAAGAATAGGTAGCACTTTCTTTTTTGTGCTTTTTAAAACGGTATCCAAAACAATTTTAGATTCAGTAGTTTTTAATGTCGTATCAATCTGAGATACCGGAAGAAATGCACCCATTCTATTGGTAATGTTCTTAGAAAAAGCAGCAACTATTTTTACATTGTTTTCCCGTAATGAGTCGATATCCTTATTGAGTCTGGATACA
>NZ_JBATKE010000057.1:0-8638 GCF_049669105.1 Eudoraea sp. | reverse complement strand
CCAAAGAATATGAATATGGTTTCTATACAGATATTGAGTCTGACACTTTTCCCAAAGGGTTAAGTGAGGACATTGTTATCGCCATTTCTAAAAAGAAGGAAGAACCGGAATGGATGACTTCATGGCGTCTCGAAGCTTTTCGGGCGTGGAAAGAAATGATTGAACCCGAATGGGCTAATATCAACTATAAAAAACCTGATTTTCAAAATATTTCATACTATTCGGCACCTAATAAAAAACCGAAATACGAAAGTTTGGACGAAGTTGATCCTGAATTATTGGATACATTTAAAAAACTTGGAATTTCTTTAGATGAACAAAAAAAGCTGGCGGGCGTGGCAGTAGATATTGTAATGGATTCAGTTTCCGTTGCAACTACTTTCAAAAAAACACTGGCAGAAAAAGGAATAATCTTTTGCTCTATTTCCGAGGCAATAAAAGAACATCCGGAATTAGTTAAAAAGCACCTTGGTACTGTAGTGCCACAAAAGGATAATTTCTATGCTGCTTTAAATTCTGCGGTATTCTCAGACGGATCTTTTTGCTATATCCCCAAAGGGGTTAGGTGTCCGATGGAATTGTCAACTTATTTTAGAATAAATCAGGCTGGCACGGGACAATTTGAACGTACCCTGGTTGTTGCAGATGAAGGAAGCTATGTGAGTTATCTGGAAGGTTGTACGGCACCATCGAGAGATGAAAACCAATTACATGCTGCGGTAGTGGAACTTATAGCTCTGGATAATGCAGAAATTAAATATTCTACAGTTCAAAACTGGTATCCCGGTAATAAAGAAGGTAAAGGGGGCGTATACAATTTTGTCACAAAAAGAGGGTTGTGCGAGAAAAACGCCAAAATCTCCTGGACACAGGTAGAAACCGGATCAGCAATTACCTGGAAGTACCCATCCTGTATTTTAAAAGGAGATAATTCTATAGGCGAATTTTATTCCATCGCAGTAACAAATAATTATCAGCAGGCCGATACGGGAACTAAAATGATCCATTTGGGGAAAAACACCAAAAGCACCATTATTTCAAAAGGAATTTCCGCAGGGAAGTCACAAAATAGCTACAGAGGTTTGGTGCAAGTGAACAGCAGGGCTAAGAATGCCAGAAATTTTTCGCAATGTGATTCTTTGTTGATGGGAAATGAATGCGGGGCACATACTTTTCCATATATAGAAGTAAAGAATAAAACGGCACAAATTGAACATGAAGCCACTACCAGTAAAATTGGAGAAGATCAGATTTTTTACTGCAATCAGAGAGGAATAGAAACGGAAAAAGCTATTGCCCTAATTGTAAACGGTTTTAGCAAGGAAGTACTTAACAAACTTCCAATGGAATTTGCCGTTGAAGCTCAAAAACTATTGGAAATCAGCCTTGAAGGTTCAGTTGGTTAGTTACTATGAAAAAGTATATAACATTTTTAGTAATTGTCTTCCTGTTTGCCTGTAAAGAAGCGAATAAGGAAGTAGCTAATGTGTCTGAAAGTAAGGAAGTAATCTCTAAAGCTGAAGTGAAGCTTTATTCCTTTGATGGAGGAACTGTTGTGGTAAACACATTAGGCCTTTTTTCACAGGATGAGACATACAAAGGACAGAGCAAGGAATTTGCAGATGCATTTTATGTAATTCAACACCCAAAAGGCAACCTAATGTGGGATGCCGGACTTCCTGAATCTTTGATTGGACTTCCAGAGCCATATACTTCACCTGATGGTGCATTTACTGTTTCCCGCAAGGATTCAGTTTTAAACCAATTAAAACAAATTGGAATGACCCCGGACGATTTTGAATACATATCGCTGTCTCATACACATTTTGATCATAGCGGGCACGCTAATGTATTCAAGAATGCAACATGGCTTGTGCAGAAAGACGAGTATGATTTTGTAACAGGAGAAGAGGTGCAAGAAAAGAACCCGGATATGTACAATGCGATTAAGGACTTAAAAAACATTAAAAAGGTCGATGGCGATTATGATGTATTTGGGGATGGCACTGTCGTTTTAAAATATATGCCAGGCCATACGCCAGGTCATCAGGCTTTATTTCTTGATTTAAAAGAACACGGACCGCTGCTTTTATCCGGAGACCTATACCATTTTTATGAAAACAGGGAGTACAAAAGAATTCCAATTTTTAATTATGATGTAAAGCAAACCAGGGAGAGTATGAAAAAATTTGAAGTTTTTGCTCAGGAAATGAAAGCCAAGGTATATTTACAGCATCAAAAGGACGATTTTAATAAAATGCCAAAAGCACCTCAATATATAAATTAAAGAGAATATGTTAAAAGTAAATAATCTGCACGCAGGTGTAGAAGGGAATGAAATATTAAACGGAATAAACCTGGAAGTAAAGGCAGGAGAGATACATGCGATTATGGGACCAAATGGTTCTGGGAAAAGCACCCTTGCCTCAGTGATAGCCGGAAAGGAGGAATTTGAAATTACACAAGGTAATATCGAATTAAATGGTGTAGATCTGGAAGACTCTTCTCCTGAAGAAAGAGCTCACAAAGGAATTTTTCTTTCGTTTCAATATCCTGTTGAAATACCCGGGGTTTCCGTAACCAATTTTATGAAAACGGCAATAAATGAATCGAGGAAAGCACGTGGACTGGAAGATATGCCAGCTAACCAAATGTTGAAACTTATTCGTGAGAAATCCGAATTGCTGGAAATAGATAGAAAATTTTTATCTCGATCTTTAAATGAAGGATTTTCAGGTGGTGAAAAAAAGCGAAATGAAATTTTTCAAATGGCCATGTTAGAACCAAAACTTGCTATTTTGGATGAAACAGATTCCGGTCTGGATATTGATGCCTTGCGAATTGTAGCCAACGGTGTTAATAAACTTAAGGGCAAAGACAACGCTATAATAGTTATTACTCATTACCAGCGATTGTTGGAATATATTGTTCCAGATTTTGTACATGTTATACACGAGGGTAAAATTGTAAAATCAGGCACCAAAGAATTAGCATTGGAATTAGAGGATAAGGGATACGATTGGTTAAAAAATGAGTCGGTGGTATAATATTCTGGTTGAATTAATTAATTATTTGAAAGGCAATTGTTTTATAAAGGCAATAAACAGAAAACAAAATTATGGATTTAAAGGATAAACTGGTTTCTTCTTTCCTGGCATTTGAGAATAACGTAGATGTAGAACATCCCGTTCATGATATACGCTCGGAGGCAATTAAGAACTTCGAAGTTAAAGGTTTTCCTGATAGAAAACAGGAGGCCTGGAAATACACTTCATTGAACAGCTTACAAAAGATAGATTTCAGCATCTTTCCTAAAGGAATAAATGCCCTGGAATACAAGGATGTTAAGCAGTATTTTCTTCATGAGATAGATACTTATAAAATTGTATTTATTGATGGTGTATATAGCTCATTTCTTTCCGAAACGACACATGACGGAATAGATATATGCCTTATGAGCGCTGCTCTAAGCAAACCCATGTATAAGCAGATAATAGATGTTTACTTTAATGCGGTAGCCTCAAAAGATGAATCGCTAACTACATTAAATACCGCATTTAGTAAAGAGGGGGCTTATATTTATATTCCTAAAAATAAAATGCCTAAAAAGCCAATAGAAATATTGCATTTTGCCACAGGGAACGAAGCTGCATTGTTACTCCAGCCCCGAAATTTAATCATTGCGGAAGAAAATGCAGAGCTTCAGATTATAGAACGTCATCAGAGTCTTACTTCGAATGAAGTATTAACAAATTGTGTTACTGAAATTTTTGCAGCAAAAAATGCTATTGTAGATTATTATAAAGTCCAAAATGATGTCAAAAATGCATCCCTAATAGATAATACCTACATTTCTCAAAAGAGCAATAGTACAGTGAAGGTCCATACCTTTTCTTTTGGAGGGAAGCTAACCAGGAATAATCTCAATTATTACCAGAATGGTGAATATATTGATTCTACCATGAAAGGGGTAACTATACTTGGCGAAAAGCAGCATGTAGACCATCATACCCTGGTGCATCACAGAGAGCCTAATTGCGAAAGTCATCAGGATTATAAGGGAATTTATGGAGAAAAGTCTATAGGAGTATTCAATGGCAAAATCATAGTGGATAAGATTGCCCAAAAGACCAACGCCTTTCAACAGAACAATAATATTTTGATTAGCGATAAGGCAACCATAAATACAAAACCACAATTGGAGATCTTTGCGGATGATGTAAAATGTTCTCATGGTTGTACTATTGGACAATTAGATGAAGAGGCACTCTTTTATCTGCAAACCAGAGGAATACCAAAAAAGGAAGCTGCAGCCCTCTTAATGTATGCGTTTGCCAATAATGTGTTGGCAAGTGTTCGCATCCCTGAATTAAAATTGAGAATTAATAGGCTGATTGCCAATAAATTGGGTGTTCAACTGGGGTTTGATCTTTAATATTTAGTTTAGCTTTAAATAGCATTGGCCTTATGATTATAACCAAATTGGATATTGAAACTATTCGCAAGGATTTTCCTATTCTCAAAAGGAAAGTTAATGGATACCCATTGGTTTACCTTGATAATGCGGCTACTTCGCAGACACCAAAACAAGTCATAGATGTTATTGTAGATTATTATTCTCGCTATAATGCTAATATTCATAGGGGAGTGCATACCTTATCTCAGGAGGCAACAGATGCTTATGAAAACGCACGTCTAAAGGTTCAAAAGCATATAAATGCGGCTGAACCTTATGAAATTATTTTTACTTCAGGCACTACAGATAGCATTAACCTGGTAGCTAATGGCTTTGCTTCTTTTTTAAAAAAAGGAGATGAATTATTAGTATCTGCTATGGAACACCATTCCAATATAGTTCCCTGGCAAATGCTATGTGAACGAACGGGTGCTATCTTAAAAGTAATTCCAATGAACCATGAAGGCGAACTCCTTAAAGAGGAATACGCCAAGTTGCTTTCGAGTAGCACTAAATTGGTAGTTTGTAATCATGTATCCAATGCGTTGGGTACTATAAACCCAATAGAAAAAATTATTTCATTGGCGCATGAGGCCGGAGCAGCCGTTCTGATTGACGGCGCGCAGGCGGCACCGCACATTAAAATAGATGTTCAAAAGTTGAATGTGGATTTTTATACGATTTCTGCACATAAAATTTGTGGGCCAACTGGGGTAGGTATTTTGTATGGGAAGGAAGAATGGCTTTCAAAATTACCACCATATCAGGGTGGTGGAGAGATGATAGCAGAGGTCACCTTTGAAAAAACAACCTATGCCGATTTGCCACATAAGTTTGAGGCAGGTACTCCAAATATATGTGGTGGAATAGCTTTTGGAGCGGCGCTGGATTATATGAATTCTTTGGGTTACGAGGCAATCGCCAGTTATGAAAAAGAGCTCCTGTCATATGCTACCAAAGAACTTACAAAGATCGAAGGGCTTAAAATATATGGTACTTCCGAGCATAAAACATCGGTCATTTCCTTTAATGTTGAAGGCATTCACCCCTATGACATAGGTACGATTCTGGATAAATTAGGAATTGCAGTAAGAACAGGGCATCATTGTGCGCAACCTGTTATGGATTACTTTAAAGTACCGGGAACGGTAAGGGCGAGTTTTAGCTTTTATAATACCAAAAATGAAGTGGATATTCTTGTAGAAGGAGTAAAGAAAGCCAAACAGATGCTAAGCTAAACAATGCTTGTTATCATTTTCCCAAACTATTGAAAACCACTGATACTTATTGTATTTTAGCCGAAAACCTTTTTATGAGCATTGAAGAAATTCAGAACGAAATTGTAGAAGAGTTTTCCATGTTTGATGACTGGATGCAGCGGTATGAATATATGATAGAACTAGGAAAATCACTTCCATTAATTGAAGAGCAATATAAAACTGAAGACAATATAATCAAGGGTTGCCAAAGTAAGGTTTGGGTTCATGCAGAATTGGAGGAGGGCAAACTGGTTTTTACAGCTGATAGTGATGCCATTATTACTAAAGGTATTATTGCCATTTTGATTAGAGCTTTTAGCAATCAAAAGCCGATGGATATTATAGAGGCAAATACAGATTTTATTGATGAAATAGGCCTTAAAGATCATTTATCTCCAACACGTGCAAATGGGTTGGTAAGTATGATAAAGCAATTGAAATTGTATGCCATTGCATACCAAACACAATTGAATTAAATAATTAATTCGAGAGATATGAGTGAAACAACAATAAATACAAAGGAACTAGGCGAGAAAATAGTAACCGTTCTCAAGACAATTTATGATCCCGAGATTCCCGTGGATATTTATGAATTAGGATTAATCTATGATGTTTTTGTTAATGAGGACAAGGATGTAAAAATACTGATGACGCTTACTTCACCTAACTGCCCTGTGGCAGAAACTTTGCCTGTTGAGGTAGAAGAAAGGGTTAAATCTCTGGATCTTGTTAAAGATGCGGAAGTTGAAATTACCTTTGATCCTCCCTGGACCCAGGATCTGATGAGTGAGGAGGCAAAATTGGAGTTGGGACTTCTCTAGTTCTAGTGATAAAAGAAAATAAATCCGAAAGTATGTCTGAAATAGTAAATCGTGTAGCCCAAAGCAAACTCCTTACATTTGATCTGGAGGATTATTATCCGGCTGGGGAACGAGTGCTTTTAGATATTAAAGAGTGGCTTTACGAAGAAATTATCCTGAAAGAAAAAGATTTTAGGGCACATGTAGCAAATCATGATTGGGAACAATATAATGATGCCTATGTAGCTCTTTGGTGCTCGACAGAAGCCATAATTCCTGGCTGGGCCTATATGTTAGTCTCCACAAAACTACAACCCCATGCAAAAAAAGTGGTTTTAGGCTCTTTGGAAGATTTGGAGACCACTCTTTTTCAAACTATTATAGAAGATTTAGATATCTCTGATTTTAAAGATAAACCTGTAATAATTAAAGGCTGTAGTAATAAACCAGTGCCACCAAACGCCTATCTATGGGCTACTATTAAACTTCAACCGGTAGCTAAAAGTATAATGTATGGAGAAGCCTGTTCTTCCGTGCCTTTGTTTAAAAGGAAATAGAATACATTTTTGTTAAATTTTCCCAACAATCCTTACATTTGCCGTTCTAAATATAAACACTAGACATTATGAAAAGATTATTATTAATACTGGCTTTGGCAGGAAGCACGTTTAATTCCTTTGCCCAGACGGAAGACGAATTAAAGGCTGCAAAGGCAATTAAAAGTGATTCTATTGCGGCAATTCAGGGCAGGGTAGATGCCATCCAGGCACAGATAGATGCTTTACCGGGTTGGAAAGTTGGGGCCTTCGGAACAATAGGAGGAAGTTTTTCCGGGTTTAATAATTGGTACGCTCAAGAGACCCCAAATAACTCCGCAGGAACAATAGGTTTTACGGTTAATGGTTTTGCCAATCGGGATGAACCTAAATACTTCTGGAGGAATGCCCTCACTCTAAATCTTAACTGGGTAAAATTTGATGATAAGGATGATCCTAATGATCAAAATGGATTTAGGCAAGCGACCGATGTATTTAATATTTCAACTTTATACGGCTGGAAATTGAGCGAAAAGTTTGCCATTTCGGGATTAGCGGAATACAGAACCACAATTTTATCCAACTTTAACGATCCCGGTTATCTTGATCTTGGCGTGGGTGCTACATGGACTCCTGTAAAAGATCTTTTTGTAGTAATACATCCATTAAACTACAACTTTGTATTTAGCAGTGGAGATTCAGTTTTCGAGTCCTCTTTTGGAGCAAAAATCGTTGCAGATTACAGTAAAGAATTAGGTCCAATCAACTTTAAAACAAACCTGTCTTTATTTGCAAGCTATGAGAGTTCTGATTTATCTAACTGGACCTGGACGAACTCCTTTAGTTATACTTTGTGGAAAAAGATAGGAATTGGATTTGATTTTGGCCTGAGGGATAATAAGCAGGAGGCTCTTAACTATGCTCTTACTACTTTGGGAGACCCAAATGCTACTTTTGATAATATTGACAACAATCTTCAAACGTACTATACGCTGGGGTTAAGCTATAAGTTTTAGCACGACCTGAATATATTTATAACTAAAAAACCCCGGCAGATCTGCCGGGGTTTTTTAGTAAAGTAGGATGGTAAAATTTGGTTTGTTAACTATTATTATGGTTAAGAGACGATTTGGGGAATCGAGCACTTTAAATTAAGTTCAGGGTTAGATTTGGGGTTGAACACTATCACTTAATTACTACGTAAAGATAAGTTGAACAAACTTTTGATCATAAAATATGTTGTGAATCTATCTCCGGATGTTGTGAAAAATATGAGTGGTTTATTTACATCGATGAAATGCATATGCTACTTTTAATTTATCAATCTTGTTACATTAATTGTTTAAACTTTTAAGATATATTGACGAAAGTATTTGGCCGTAATTCCCAGGATAATATATCTCAAACTTTTAATCAACAAAAAACCCCGGCGTTTCCGTCGGGGCTTTGTTAGAAAAGTAGGTTTGTAAAACTTGGTTTGTTAATCTAATACTTTGGTTAAGTGCCGACTTGGGATCCGATCATCCCGATTAACATCGGGAAGAATAACACTTAAATTAAGTTATGCTTTGATTTGGGGTTAAACAC
>NZ_JBATKE010000056.1:0-1576 GCF_049669105.1 Eudoraea sp. | reverse complement strand
GCCAACAATGGCTCCTATGAAAAGCCCTAGTCCATCCCGATAGCTTCTCCTTCGTAATACTATGGAGAAGGAGCTATCGGGACTCTAAAGTTCAAACAAAGGATTAGATAAACTCGGAAAAAAATCTTCTCATATCCTGTCACAGAGAAGGAATATCAAGTAAATTTATCCGCATATAACAAGTTGGCAACAAATAGAGCAATTAATTCCACAAATGATTTAAATATGAAAATATTATTTTATCTTTTTTTTATTTGTTCAATAAAATCTTACGCTCAAAATGGGGAAATTGCCCATGTGTCCTTTAATTTGAATAATGAAATTATAAATAAGGACAATCGAAAAATAATTGAGAAAAACGGAGAAATTACATTTTATATTAAAGGAAATTATTTCCGATACATTGACAATTTAGAAATAACAAACGCGTTGCAAAACGAAATAGAAAAATTGGATTTAAAGACTATTTTAGACTTAATGATTTATAGAAATGAATTAATAGAAAAAAACATAAAGAATTCTGAGAAAAACGGAAACTTAAAAATCCTTCAAAACTTTGAAGTTTATAAGCAGATATACATATATGAAAAGGAAAATGGATCTATATTAAAATACCCTGTGATTTGGTTAGAAGTAATAGAATGTCAGTGAAAACAAATAAAAATACCAGTTGCCAACAACGTCTCCTATGAAAAGCCCTAGTCCATCACGATAGCTTCTCCTTCGTAATACTATGGGGAAGGAGCTATCGGGACTCTAAAGTTCAAATAAAGGATTATAAAAAATCTAATTGAATTACTAAGACGTTAGCTAACAAGGGTATCAATTCAGTCTTTCCCTTTAAATAAACAGAAATTTCTTACTTTTAAACAGCTTGAGTTCTTAATTGTAAAATTCTAATCAGTTTTACAGCTAAAATTATGGCCCAAACACTTTGGAAAAATATTTGAAATATGAAGAAAATCTTAGTATTGATAATCCCCTTATTTTTAATTAGTAGTTGTGGTAAGCTAGATAAAAAAACTTATGTGACACTTTCAGGAAGTTTAAAAAATTCGATAGCTGACACACTGCAAATTTTGAATTCAAAGCAAGTGGTATTGAAGAATATTAATCTTGATAATCAAAGTTTGTTTAGCGACACATTGAAGGTCCCTGAAGGTTACTATTCAATTAAATATGACAAAGAACAGGCTCAAATCTTCCTTAAACCCGGCTTTGATTTAAGCATAAGTTTCACTCCAAATGACCTTGGAGAATCTCCGAAATTTGATGGTCAGGGGGCTGATGAAAACAACTATCTTGTTGCGAAAACTGCCCTTAATAAATCTATTCATGAAACCGTGCAATATGATTATCTAGGCCTATCCGAAGAAGATTATCTAAAATCACTTGATTCTATATATAATGAGAAACTAGATCTCCTGGCAAAGTATTCAGATAAATTGGATGAGGACTTTGTTTTCTATGAACAAAAAGGCCTTGAATTTGAAAAGGGAACAGATCTGGCAAAATTTCCAATGATGAAAAGCTACATCACGGGGGACAATACTTTTAAAGTTTCAGAAAATTATCC
>NZ_JBATKE010000055.1:0-6581 GCF_049669105.1 Eudoraea sp. | reverse complement strand
TCAAGAAGAATCCATCCTTTTACTTTTTCCAGATGCTATTGATAAAAAAAGCAGAGAGATATTATTCGTTAGAGAAACGAACGAACACATAGCAATCTGGGAAGGAGCGAAGTTAGATAAGGATCAGGCAACTGCCGTTTCAGGGATAGAATCTGTACATTGGTTAACAGATTTTGACAAGGTATTTTTTGGTCTAATGACTGAAGCTGAGTGTATTTATTTTAATACCAACGAGCATTATAGACAGTCAGTAGAGACTCAAACCAGGGAGGACCGTTTTATTTTAAAATGCAAAAATGATTTTCCAGCGCACGGTGTTGCTAAGAGCAATCCCATTTTACAACAGATAAGAGGAGTAAAGGAACCTGAGGAAATTGAATTAATCCAGAAAGCCTGCAATATAACTGAAAAAGGTTACCGCCGCATATTGAAATTTTTGAAACCAGGTATTTGGGAATATGAATTGGAAGCCGAATATCTACACGAATTTATTCGTAATCGCTCAAAAGGATTTGCGTATACACCAATAATAGCCTCGGGGAATAATGCTAACGTTTTGCATTACATAGAAAATAACAACCAATGTAAAGATGGCGACTTAATCCTGATGGATGTAGGAGCAGAATATGCAAATTATTCAAGTGACATGACCCGGACCGTTCCGGTAAATGGTAAATTTACCGAAAGGCAGCGCCAGGTTTACGAAGCGGTACTTCGGGTTAAAAATGAAGCTACTAATATGTTGGTGCCTGGAACTTTATGGGCGGAGTATCATATAGAGGTGGGCAAAGTAATGACTTCTGAACTTATTGGCTTAGGATTACTTGATAAAGCTGATGTTCAAAATGAGAATAAGGACTGGCCTGCCTATAAAAAATACTTTATGCACGGCACGAGTCACCATATGGGATTAGACACCCATGATTATGGAGCACTAAAAACACCTATGAAGCCGAACATGGTCTTTACTGTAGAGCCAGGGATTTATATTCCAGATGAGAAGATGGGTATCCGCTTGGAAGATGATGTAGTTATTAAGGAAAAAGGGACTCCATTTAATCTAATGCAAAATATCCCAATTGAAGTTGATGAGATTGAAGACCTCATGAATAAGTAAAGCAAAAGGATAACTCCGGATTTTCTTTTAAAAGCAGGGGTAATTTGCACTAAAACTAAAACCCTTCAGTTTTCGATGATCCTCTATTACTTATGTTCGTAAAAATAAAGACAGCCAAAGCGGGTAATACCCATCCCATACTTAATTTGCTAAGGGGAATCCATCTTGTAAAAGATTCTATGTCACCGCTTAAACCAATACTTCCTAAAAAATCGGGGATACTAAAAATAATAGTCGTGAATACAACGGCTTTGAAAACTTTTGGGGAACCAAATTTTTCCGGAATCACATTGAGTAAGATTAAAACAATTGTAACAGGATAAACAAACATTAGAATTGGCAATGCAACGGCGATGATGTAACCTACATTAAATTGCCCCATTAACACTCCAAGTAAAGAACTGATAAGAGCAGTAACCAAATATGCATTTTTTGATTTTGGCAAACGCGATTTTACAAAATCTGCCGTACCTGCTACAATTCCTACTGCAGTGGTAAAACAAGCCAGGCTTACTAATATGCCTAAAAATAAATTCGCATTTGAACCAAGGGTTATTTTACTTATCCCGGTAATAAGTGAAGTACGCGTAACCTCTGCATCAAATTGTCCATGCATGACCGCGCCGGTAAAAATTAATCCGGCATATATCATTATTAAACCAAATCCCGCCAGCCAACCAGCCCTGCCGATTAATGCTTTTTTACGCTCATAAGAAGCTTCTTGATGACTTAAGTTAATTGAAGTTATAATAACGCCGCCCACGACAATGGCGCCTATGGCATCAAAGGTTTGATAACCTTCCAAAACTCCTTCTGTAACAGGATTGATAAAAGTATTTGTTCCAAAATCAAGTTCGAAAGAAAATAGTGTTATTCCCATAATAGATAAAAGGATAAGAATAATTGCCGGGGTTAAATATTTCCCTATGATGTCCAATATTTTTGTACGGTTCATTACAAAAATGAATACTAAAATAAAATAGACAATACTTGTACTGAATGCGGAATTATGAAGTAAAGGTGCAATACCCATTTCGTGAGTAACGGATGCCGTTCTTGGTGATGGGAGTGAAATTGAAACACCATAAATAATAAAGCAAAAAATAAGGCTGAAGGAAGATGACACCTTAGATGCAAAATCAAACATTGTTCCCTGTAGTTTGGCATGACCAAGGATTCCCAAGATTGGGATTAAAACGGCTGAAATAGCAAAACCAAGAGCAACTAACCACCAAAGTTCCCCGGCCTTAAACCCAAGTTGAGGAGGTAAAATAAGATTTCCTGCACCAAAGAAAAGTGAGAAAAGCGCAAAAGCTGTTACCAGCGTTTCCTTTATTCTAATCATAGGATTTATTAAACGTGAAAGATAAATGAAAAAAGGACTAATTCTAAAACAAAATTCATCCCCGTAAAGCTACAATTGGTCGTAAAAAGAGACGTTCATCGAAAAAAGCATAAAATTCAGAGGGGCCACTCAATAAAATGCAAGGTAGATGCGTTCTGAATTTAAGTTATTTGAAATTAAAGTCTCATTTACTTTTACTGAAAGTTTATTATTGCATATTAAGGATTCCCAAACCCTACCAATGCAGACCTAAAACCTACATTATGAAAAAAATATTTTGTAATATTTTTGGCCACCACTATTCTGTATCCAAGAAGGTAACCTTGCACATAAAGGAATATAAGTGTGTTCACTGTGGCAAAGAAGTCACAACAGACGTAAGCGGAAATCTTTCCGTTTTAACACCTGAACTTCAGGAGATCAATGATACCTTAGAAGACTTATACCAAAAAAGACATAGGACTACCCAACAAGTAGCTTAATTATGCTTTGGCAAATGAATTCCAACCCTGAGCGGTAAGTGGAATTTTAGAATTATTCCTGGATATTAAGTGTGCGCCTTCATTCTTATCTGTTATGTGCCCCACAACAGTAAAGTTAGGATTGCCCTTTAATTCCGGGAATTTTTTTTGATCAATAGTGAACAATAACTCATAATCCTCACCTCCACTTAAAGCAACTAGAGTGCTATCCAGTTTAAATTCTTCACATGCTGAAATGACCGTGGGGTCTAAAGGAATTTTATCTTCATAAAGATTGCAACCCACATCACTCTGTTTACATAAATGAAGTATTTCGGAAGAAAGACCATCGCTAATATCAATCATTGAAGTAGGTTGAATATGCAGTTTTTTTAATAATTCCACTATATCTTTTCTGGCCTCAGGCTTTAATTGGCGTTCAATGATATAGCTATATGCCGACAGATCCGGCTGATTATTTGGATTAACCTTAAATACTTCTTTTTCGCGTTTTAAAACTTGCAACCCCATATATGCGGCTCCCAGGTCACCACTAACCACGAGGAGATCATTTGGTTTTGCTTCGCTCCTGTAAACGATGTCTTCTTTGGCAGCCTCTCCTATAGCGGTTATACTTATGATCATCCCTGTAGTGGAAGAGGTAGTATCTCCTCCAACCAGATCTATATTGTAAAGCTCACAGGCCAGTGCGATACCCTTATAGAATTCTTCTAAAGCTTCTAAAGGAAATCGATTGGAGACTGCAACAGAAACAGTAATCTGAGTAGCCATTGCATTCATCGCATAAATATCAGATAAATTAGCCATTACAGCTTTATATCCCAAGTGTTTTAGCGGCATATAGCTGAGATCAAAATGTATCCCTTCAATCAACAAGTCTGTAGAGACAAGTGTCTTTTTATCCTTAAAGTCAAGCACGGCGGCATCATCACCAATACCCTTGATGGTGGATTTATGTTGCAATTTAAAGCTCTGGGTCAGATGATCTATTAATCCAAATTCACCCAATTGTTCTAGTGAGGTTTTCTCCTGGTTTTTGTCTTCAAGCATGGTGCAAAAATAAGTGGATGGGAATAATATATTATCTTTATAGCGAAAAAGAATTATTATTTTTTGCCCCATGAAAAAAACATTCCTGCTTTTCTTATGCCTGCTATTTCTGGCAGGTTGCTCCGATAGTGATGATTCTCCAGCTGATGATGACATTATTGAAAATCCTCAAAGCGGCTTTTTACCTTGCGAAAATGGTATGGCAGGCATTTATCCCTGTAATGGTTATGACTTATTAGGACAAATTAATTTGACCCAATTCAGTGCTTCTTCAGCAAATGATATCTGGGGGTGGACAGACACCTCTACGGGGAAGGAATATGCCTTGGTGGGTTTGAACAATGGAACCGGCTTTGTTGATATAACGGATACTGAAGAATTGATTTATCTTGGAAAATTACCTTCAGCAACAACATCCAGCTCCTGGAGAGACATAAAAGTTTACCAGGATCATGCATTTATTGTGTCTGAGGCCGGCGGCCATGGGATGCAGGTTTTTAATTTAACCAAATTAAGGAATGTGGCGAATGCCCCGGAAACTTTTGAGGCAGATACCCGCTATACTGGTTTTGGAAGCGCACACAATATTGTCATTAATGAAGGTAGCGGATATGCATATGCAGTGGGTACGGCAAGAAATGATTTATACAATGGGGGTGCCCATTTCATTGATATTCAGGACCCCAAAAATCCAATCGCTGCAGGAGGTTATGGCGCCAACGGTTATTCTCATGATGCACAAGTTGTTACCTATAACGGTCCTGACATTGATTACAATGGTCAGGAAATTTTTATTGGGGCGAATGAAAATCAAATGACTATCGTAGATATCACAGACAAGGACAATCCGTCAGAAATCAGTACTATTCAATACGCTAATTTAGGATATACCCATCAGGGGTGGTTTTCTGAAGACCAGCGCTATTTTATTTTGGGAGATGAATTGGATGAGATCAACTTTGGTTTTAATTCCCGGACCTTGGTCTTCGATCTTTCGGATCTTGATAACCCGGTTTTACATTATACATATTTGGGAAATACAGCGGCTATTGACCACAACGGTTATGTAAAAGGGGACTCTTTTTATCTCGCTAATTATACTGCAGGGGTCCGAATTCTTGATATTTCAGGCATAGACGGGCAAAGTATCGTTGAAGAAGGTTTTTTTGATACGTATCCGTCCAATAATACCGCCGCCTTTGAAGGCGTATGGAGTATATACACGTACTTTGAAAGTGAAAAGATTATTGTGAATGATATCAATTCCGGCCTCTTTGTTATTAAAAAGTCAAATTAGAATAATTGTGAAAAACATTTTAATCTTAGTTATAGCGCTGTTTTTCTTTTCATGTTCAGATGACGATTCTGTAATTCCGGACAACGGCTATGATGAAGCCTTATTTTTAGGAGAAATTGATTGGGTAAAGAGTTTCGGTGGTACTGACGAAGAAACGGCACAATCAGTAATTCATACGAACGATGGCGGTTATGCAGTTCTTGGGTATTCAAAAAGCACCGATGGAGATCTTGAGGGTAAATCTATTCCCGTAAATGACTATTGGGTTTTGAAGTTAGATGAGGAAGGGAATGTAGACTGGAGCAAAACGTACGGGGGTAGCAAGGATGACAGGGGCCAGGCGATAATCCAGACATCAGATGGTGGTTATGCTGTTACAGGCTATGCCATGAGTGATGATGGCAATGGAAGTAACAATGAGGGATTCCATGATAACTGGATTTTAAAACTGGATCAATTAGGGGCTATTGAATGGGAAAAAAGTTTTGGGTTTTCGGGTCATGATCATTCATATGATATATTACAAACTGCTGATGGAGGATTTTTCTTCGCAGGATTTTTGGATATTACAGCCGCCCTTGACGATGGAACTTATTACAAAGGCAATTTTCTTACCAGACATGGTGTGGGCGAATTTTGGGGAACTAAAATAGATGCCAATGGCAATTTAGAATGGAGGAGTTACTACGGAGGCACAAACAATGACAGGGCTCATGCGGTTATTGAAGCGGACGATGGCAGCTTTGTGATGGCAGGGTTTTCTGAAAGTGAGGATTATGATATTTCGAATACCAAAGGCAGCTACGACTTTTGGGTAATTAAATTAACAGCTACGGGGGAATTGTTATGGGAGCGTTCCTTTGGCGGTTCCGGTATTGAAATTGCTTATGATATTGCCAAAACCGATGATGGCGCTTATGTGGTTACCGGGAATACTTTTAGCACTGATAAGGATATTTCAATGAATCACGGCGAATCTGATATATGGCTAATTAAAATAGATGATAATGGTAAGCTGTTATGGGAAAAGACCTTTGGAGGTTCACAGTTTGACGCCGCACAGGGGTTAAGCACTGCGTATGATGGCGGATTTATAATTACCGGAAATTCAAAAAGCATTGATGGCGACGCTAAAGAAAATCAAGGAGAAAACGACATTTGGGTAATAAAAACAGATTCCGATGGAAATTTGATCTGGCAGGGGACTTTTGGAGGATCAAATTTGGATTATGGTTTTGATGCAGTTGAGAATCTTGATAAGAGTATACTTTTGGTTGGTGAAAGTTCCAG
>NZ_JBATKE010000054.1:0-5221 GCF_049669105.1 Eudoraea sp. | reverse complement strand
GCAACTTTCGCATGTGGTTTTGGACCATTTCAAACCTATGATCCCTAAAGAATTTCATAAACTTTGGAGGCGCGGAATAGAAACTAATGATTACTACCTGAAATTATGTGGATCCGGAGGGGGTGGTTATATTTTAGGATTCACTCAGGATTTGGCAAAGGCAAGAACTGCGTTAAAAGACTATCATTTAGAAGTGGTATACAACTTCTAAGTCCCTAGAAATGCTTAGTAGAAAAAACAAACTCCTGCTATTAAAAGGGCTGAGTCTGTTTTCTATCATAAGAGGGTATAATGTCCTTATGATAACCCTTGCCCAGTATCTGGCTTCCATTTATATACTGGCTCCGGACCTTCCCTTACGTGAGGTTGTATTTGATCCAAATTTATTTGTACTGGTATTAGCATCAGCTCTGGTAATATCCGCCGGCTATATCATTAATAGTTTTTATGACTCGGAGAAGGACCTTATCAATAGACCACAAAAGAGTATGCTGGACCGATTGGTAAATCAACGTACAAAATTAAGCGCCTATTTTGTTTTTAACTTCCTTGCGGTTTTATTGGCCAGCTACGTGTCTTTCCGGGCGGTACTTTTCTTTTCTGCCTATGTATTTGGAATTTGGTTGTATTCACATAAATTAAAAAAAATTCCTTTTGTTGGAAACATAGTTTCAGCTTCATTAATAATTGTCCCTTTCTTTGCAATCTTCGTGTATTATAGAAATTTTGATACCGTTATTTTTGTCCATGCAATCTTCTTGTTTCTATTGATTTTAGCTCGTGAAATGATTAAGGATATGGAAAATATTACAGGGGACCTGGTTCAAAATTATAAGACTATTCCCGTTTTATACGGCCCCTTGTATTCTAAGCTAGGTATTAGTTTTTTAATACTACTCACATTGATACCCGCTTCCTTGTTAATTAATAAATTTAATGTGGGTCATATGAATATTTACTTTATTGCCTGTATTCTTTTTTTAATAGTATTCCTGATTTTACTCTGGAAGTCCAAGACCAAGAAAGATTATATATGGCTTCACAATATTCTTAAGTTTATAATTGTTGCTGGAGTTTTTAGTATATTATTGATTGATGTAGATCTCGTTCTAAACCGAATATTTTAATGCAAAACAATTTGAAAATTGCTCTGGCCCAAATTTCACCGGTATGGCTAGACAAAAAGGGTACTATAGCTAAAATAAAAGACACCATACGATTAGCAGCTGAGGGGAATGCGGAACTCTTAATTTTTGGAGAAGGATTTCTTCCGGGATATCCTTTTTGGCTGGCATATACTGATGGTGCTTCCTGGAATTTAAAGATTAATAAGGAAATACATGCACATTATATGCACAATGCTATTCAAATAGAAAAAGGAGAACTTGATGGTATATGTGATTTGGCCCGTGAACATAAACTCGCAATTTATCTGGGAATTATCGAACGGGCCCCGGACAGGGGCGGCCATAGCTTATATTGCTCTTTGGTATATATTAATGATAAGGGGGAAATTAAATCTGTTCACCGAAAGCTACAGCCTACTTACGACGAGCGACTTACATGGGCACCTGGAGACGGCCATGGTCTGAAGACTCACAATTTAAAACAATTTACTGTAGGGGGGCTAAATTGCTGGGAAAACTGGATGCCTTTGGTAAGGGCTGCAATGTATGGTTTGGGAGAAAATTTGCATATTGCTGTTTGGCCGGGTAGTGAATACAACACAAGAGATATTACACGCTTTATTGCAAGGGAATCCAGGAGTTTTGTAGTCTCTGTTTCCTCTTTGATGCACAAAAAGGATTTACCAAATAATTTACCACATGTAGAACAATTATTAAAAAAGACGCCTGAAATCCTGGCCAACGGAGGATCCTGTATAGCAGGTCCCGATGGAGAATGGATCCTTGAACCGGTAGTAGGTAAGGAAGGACTTATTTTTCAAACTTTGGATTTCAACAGAGTCTATGAAGAAAGACAAAATTTTGATCCTGCTGGTCACTACTCCAGACCAGATATAACTAAATTGGTCGTAAACAGGCAACGGCAGTCAACAATCGATCTTGAAGATTAAGTTGCAGATATATTGACTTTTACGCTAAGCTACATCCAATTCCCTTTACTACCTTTGCTCAAAATTTAGACAATGCGCAGACCGCAATCAAATAAAGATAAAAGTAATACACCGGGAAAAAGAAAGGAGTATACAAAAAAACCATTTTCCAAAGGACGTGTCGCAACAAGTTCTAAAAAGACTAATCCTGCTCCTTCAGATCCTGATTTAATAAGGCTTAATCGTTACGTAGCCAATGCCGGAGTTTGCTCCAGAAGAGAAGCTGATACATATATAACAGCCGGAAATGTGACGGTAAACGGAAAGACCATTACGGAAATGGGACACAAAGTTAAACTCACTGATATTGTTAAGTTTGACGGACGTTTGCTCAACCCACAAAAAAAGGAATACGTGCTTTTAAACAAACCCAAGAATTTTATCACTACTACAAGTGATGAAAGGGGGAGAAGAACAGTTATGGAATTAGTTTCCAAAGCTTCAAAGTCGAGATTAGTGCCGGTTGGACGGCTGGACAAGAATACCACAGGGCTCTTGCTTTTTACCAACGACGGGGATCTGGCTAAAAAGCTTACGCATCCAAGACATGGTATCCGCAAGATTTATCACGTTGAATTGAACAAAAACCTTTCAGGAGAGGATTTAAAAAAAATACAGGAAGGAATTACATTAGATGATGGTCCAATTAAGGTTGATGAAGTCAGTTATATAAACAATTCTCCCAAGCGCGAAGTAGGCATAGAGATCCACAGCGGCAGAAATAGGATTGTAAGGCGTATTTTTGAGCATCTTGGATATGATGTAAAAAAACTCGATCGTGTAATTTTTGCCGGGCTAACCAAAAAAGATCTTCCTCGGGGACATTGGAGGCATTTAACCAAGCAAGAAGTTATAAATTTAGGGATGAACCAATAAATTAGGGTTGCGACTCTAATGTTTTCCCAAGATTTTCCCTAACTGCAATCCAGAAAGCATTAACAGATGGGTTTAAGTGAGCGTTTGAATCCGGGTTTTCTTTATAGGAACCTATTAATAGTTTGAAGTAGTTGATCTGGTCATTGTCACCAAAGAAATCGGCATAGGCCATTTCCCAATCCTTAAATTCCCGTGTATCTGCAACACCATAAGCTAATATTGTAACATCCTTATGCCGCTTATCTTCCTTAATCTTATCAAAAAGGTTGAGAACTTTTATTTGATTACCTTCAAGATACTGAATAAATTCTCCTTCATAATACAGTAAACAACCCGTTATACTGTCACGTGAATTATTATCTCTTGCCTTTTCAAGCATTTCTTTTACATCAACTTGATTAAAAGTTGGTGAGGCAACCGATCTATAAACAAGACAAAACATGATAAATGAGGTATCTGCAAAAGCTTATGCACTAAAGATAAAATATTTAGTGGTTATGTCTAATTCAGAAATAAATTTATTTAAAAGGCGAACATGAAAGTTATGCCTTCATTTTATCCTTAATCTTATCCAGACACAAATTACCCAAGCTCCCTTCGTGAGTATGTTTTAATTGTTTTTTAGGTTTAAAAGACCCTGCTTCAATTTCAGCACCTATTTGTTTATAAGCATCACGGAAAGGCATTCCGCTTAGAGCGAGTTGATTCAAAGTATCTACACTAAAAAGATAATCATACTTAGGATCATCCAGAATATCGGAATTTACCTTAACATCTTTTAAACTGAAAGTCATCATTTCCAAACAGGATTTTATTTCCTGGATTGCCGGGATTATTAGTCCCTTTACCATTTGCAGGTCTCTGTGATAACCACTGGGTAGATTAGTTGTGATAAGAGTAATATGGTTAGGGATGGCTTGCAGGCTGTTACATTTTGCCCTGATAAGTTCAAAGACATCTGGATTTTTTTTATGGGGCATAATACTGCTGCCAGTTGTTAGTGCATCCGGAAATGATATAAAATTGAAATTCTGACTCATATAGAGACAAATATCCATTGCCAGCTTAGACAAAGTGCCGGCAATTCCTGAGATGCCAAAAGCAGTGGCTTTCTCCACTTTTCCACGTCCCATTTGGGCAGCAACAACATTATACTTCAAATCTGCAAATCCCATTTCTGTAGTTGTATAAGAACGATCAATTGGAAAGGAACTTCCGTAACCGGCCGCGCTTCCAAGTGGGTTTTGATCAGCAATTTTAAAAGCTGAATCTATAAAGTAAAGGTCATCAATAAGACTTTCCGCATATGCTGAAAACCACAATCCAAATGAAGAAGGCATTGCAATTTGAAAATGGGTATATCCGGGCAATAAAACTTCTTTGTATTTTTCAGCTAGTTCAATCAGTAATTTAAACAGTTCTTTGGTCAGGTGTTTTATTTCAGATAATTCTTCCTTTAGATATAATTGCATAGCTACCAAAACCTGGTCATTTCTGGAACGGGCCGTATGAATTTTTTTTCCTGTATCGCCAAGTTTTTCGGTTAATAAAAATTCTATTTTAGAGTGAACATCCTCGAAGGTATCTTCAATTATAAACGTTCCTTCTTTAATACTTTGGCCTATATTCTCCAGTTCCCGGACCAGGACAAGTGTTTCCTCACTTGTCAATAACCCAATTTTACCTAACATTTTTGCATGTGCCATAGAGGCTATTACATCATACTTAGCCAGTACCAAATCCAATTCCCTATCGTTACCCACCGTAAAATGATCAATTTTTTTATCTGTACTGTATCCTTTGTCCCAAAGTTTCATTGCTCTTATTTTAAGTAGTTTCTTCTGCTTAATGCTCTTTAAATTTGATTAGTTTGTTAAAAACCCATCGAGTATTTTAATGTATAAATTAATGCCTTCTTCAATTTCCTTTATATAAATATACTCATCGGCAGTATGTGAACGTGTACTATCCCCGGGGCCTAATTTTAATGAAGGGCAGCTAAGTGTTGCCTGATCTGAAAGGGTAGGAGAGCCATAAGTGCTTCTTCCTAATGCAACCCCCGAATTTACCAAAGGATGATTCTTGTCTATAGAAGAAGAATTTAATCTTAATGATCTGGGTTTTAGCTCACAAGGAGCTTCCCTTGATAATATCTCAGCTATTTCCTTATTGTTGTATCTATCATTAACACGAACATCAATTACAAGATTGACGTTGGCAGGCACTACA
>NZ_JBATKE010000053.1:0-47273 GCF_049669105.1 Eudoraea sp. | reverse complement strand
AAATCCCTTTAATCCGTTCATTTTCAATATTTTGAAAATGAAATCAAAAACTATAACATCGCTTTAGCGTGTTATCCTCTTGCTATTCCTTTTTTCCCCGCAGGGGCAAATTGAAATACCTTTCTCTCAAGGTAAAGGCGTTTCTTCCCAGTCCCTGAAATGTTATTGATTTTAGGATTTATTTCAATGGATTTTTAAGGATTGCGCAATGGATTTAGATAAATGCTATTGATATTCTGTTTAATAAATAATAAAAAAAGAGACTAAGGAAAATTTGCCAAAAGATAGGATGCGCCCTATTATTGTTTTTAATGACGTTTATCTTCCCGAATACTTTAAAAACAAAATAGGATCCATGCGCTGGTAAGTTATGGTAAGATTTGGGGAGGGAATTCCAATGTGGATTCACTATTTATTAATAGTAAAGCCCATTTTCTATAGCTTAGGCCTTGAGATCGTTTCCAAAATCCTGTTCGATTTCCTTTTTGGATTTGGACAATAAAAATTCTTGAGTCTGTTCGTTAGGGTTGTTATAATTCAGATGTACCATGATTTCGGATTTTAGTGATTATAGAATACCCTCATCCGCAAAACTGTAATACTCGCCATTGGGTGTAATGATCAAGTGATCCAATACTTTAATGTCCAAAAATTCTCCAGCTTTTTTTATTTTTTCGGTAATCTTCCTATCTGCTTCACTAGCTTTTAACGTTCCGCTAGGGTGGTTGTGGGTCAGGATAATTGCCACTGAAAGGGATTTTAGAACCACCGCGAAAAGTATGCGTAAATCGACGATTGTTCCTGTAATCCCACCTTTGGACAATTGGTAAATACCCTTTACTTTGTTACTGTTGTTCAATAGAACTACCTTAAAAGATTCTTGTACTTGGATAGTCCGCTTGTCCCAATGCTGAAAAAGAAGATCAGCTGCATCTTGGGAGGAATTTATTTTGCGCCAAAATGGGGCAGGTATGCGCTCTTTATAACTTATCGTGATTTCATTAACTTTGTCTTTCATTGCTTTTAATTTAATTGTTACTGGTAATGAAAAAGAGGGCAGAACTTTCGCCAGAGATGCCCTCTTTAATTTTCAAATATTCATTTTAGGCTGCCCTGTTTTCGTCCTTGGCTCCTAATAGTAAAACCTCGCTAACTATCACTTCTGTGATGTAGCGTTTTTCGCCTTCTGTGCTTTCATAGCTTCGGGTTGTCAATTTGCCCTCAATGGCAATTTTCTTGCCCTTGCTTGCATACTGTTCGATGATTTCAGCAGTCTTGCCCCAGGCAACCATATTGTGCCATTCCGTACTTTGTACTTTCTCGCCTTGGGCGTTTTTGTAGTTTTCATTGGTAGCCAATGAAAATCGGATTACTTTTTTACCGTTCTCCAAAACGGTCATTTCGGGATCGTTCCCTACGTTGCCAATTAATTGGACTTTGTTTCTTAGATTACTCATAATTAAAAAATTTAAAGGATTATTAAGCGCTGTCCGAACCTTTCGAGCAGCATTTGAAACTGATTTACTTATTATATCTTGAGTGTTTTCCCATTTTTTGATTTTTAACTTTTGTTCCGCTTTCTTTTTGTTGATTCTGTACGATTTCATAAGATTCGTTTTAGATTTACTTCCCATAGTGCCGTCGCGATTCCCTTTTTTTGATGCTGTTACACCTACAATATCCAGGCTTGGTAAGACGTATAAATAAGAGCGAGGCACGAGCCTGGTTTATGCCGTCGCCAAGAACGGATATTGTTATTTTGCTTACAAAAAAAAGGGATAGCGGCGATATGGGTGGTGGAACCAAAACCGATTTGGAAGAGTGCCGCCCCAACAGGGAGTGGAACAAAACGGAAAGTCGAATTACAGGTTAAGCGGACTTAACCCTAAAAATAATATGTCGCTCAATAAACTATTTATTAGATTGGAATAAATATTTCCTTATTGGTACAGAAGATCCATTTTTAGGGTTATGTACAAGAATCTTGAATGAAGCTTATTTTCCAAAATGGAGCTTGCGTAATGGAGTGGAAATAGGCTGGAATTCTGGATTAAGGGAATTCTTTCAAGTAGCCGGACCCTATTCCGCTTTTGTTCTAGGCTTATCTTCTCGAGCGCTACAAAAACAGAGCAGGAACCATGCATTGGTAATTTATGATAAGAGTTGGGGGAATGATACTAGGTATGCTATTGCACATATGTAATTGATATTAGTCCAATGAATACAAAAATGTAATTGATTTTGTATTGAATTAAACACAAATGAAACCAATAGAATTTTAACAGTTATTGCGTGCAAATTGCGTGCAAATAAAAAAGGCTTTCAAGAATGAATCCTTGAAAGCCTTGATTTTACTAGTGGTCCCACCTGGGCTCGAACCAGGGACCCCCTGATTATGAGTCAGGTGCTCTAACCAGCTGAGCTATAGGACCAATTTCGCAAATGCGCATTTCAAAAAACATTAACCAGCTGAGCCCCTCCTGCCGTGCCGTCAGGTGGACGCAGGTATAGGACCGGTTATGCCAAATTTTGGACTGCAATATTACTACTTATTTTCGGTTGCTGCAAATTCTTTAGACGAAGGAAAGTTACTTTAAATCCTTCCTGGTTAGCCAATGCCGGCGTATGTATCCTACTACTTTTAGGTGTTGCCGAAATAAAATGAAGGAGCTACCTGTCAGCCTGTGGCCGTCTACTTAGAGCAATTGTTGGCAAATGATTTTAGTTAAATATTTTTATATATTCAGGAAACCAATATTGCTTTCCGCGTTTTGCACCTGTTAATTCCTGAATTATTTCAAGTTGTTCCAACTCTGCGATTAGCTTGTAGACTGAAGGCATCGATAAATCAGTTATACTTTTAACTTTTTTAGCGTCAATTAAAGGGTGTTGATACATATGATTTATTACTGCTCTTCCGTTATTCATTCTGCTACCTAGTTTTTGTAATTTTTTATCTACATCTTTTTGTAGCTTTAATATTTTATCGAAAGTATCAATACTACTTTTGGCTGTTTCTGTAACGCCAACAAGAAAGAATTTAAACCATTGCTGAATATCATTTTTTTCTCTAACCCTTGTTAAATTATCGTAATACAAACTTCTATTTCTTTCGAAAAAATCTGATAAATAAAGTATAGGTTTTTTTAATATTTCTTTTTCAACCAGGTATAGTGTAATCATCAATCTGCCAATTCTACCATTACCATCTAAAAATGGATGTATCGTTTCAAATTGGTAATGAATTAGCGCTATTTTTAATAAATCCGGAAGTATTATTTCTTCATTGTGGGCAAATTTTTCCAGATCACTCATTAATTCTCCGATATCTGATTTATTTGGAGGAATAAAAACCGCATCTGATATGGACGCTCCACCTATCCAGTTTTGACTAGTCCTAAATTCTCCAGGGATTTTATGTTTCCCTCTTACTCCTTGCAATAGTATTTTATGAGTTTGTTTTATTAATCTGGATGAGAAAGGAATTTCGTTTAAGCTTTTTATTGCGGTGTTGAGTGCTTCAATATAATTTTGAACTTCTTCCCAATCATTTCTTTTCTCTTCTGATATATCAGATTTACTTTGTAATGCATCAGCGATATTGGTTTTAGTGCCTTCAATTTTACTTGATTGAGTCGCTTCTTTTAATACATGCATGCTAATAAACAAGTCGATATTAGGTATGTATTCAGAATACATGTCTAATCTTCCCAATTGTCTATCTGCTTTACTTAATAGATTAATGACTTCTATGTCATCCAATGACCATTGCCGATTAATTTTTTCAGGAGAAAAACTTTTAAATGTACCTTGACTTAAATATTCTCCTGAATTAAAATTCTTCATCTTTTTTTATCAAATCTACAGCTTATTTAAGAAAAGACCAAAAAACTTAATTAAGAAAATCTCTAATTTAAAATATTTATAAAAATATTAAATAAAGATGAGGTTATTTTAATGTTATCAACGGTTTGGTTATAAGTAGTAGCGTGTCCTCCGGAGTAAAACGAAGGGGTGAGTGGTACCACAAGATTACAAGTCCAGCTTATTTACTAAGCTGGACTTTTTCTTTTTAATCCAATGGTCATAGGGGTTTTGGAAGATTTAGTAAGGCTCCACGGCTGCTTAGTTATGAGTATACACATTTTTCATCACTTCTGTTTTACCTTCATCTTCAGCTACGGCAGAAGTTGTAAACATCATCACTCCGCTAGATTTGCCTGCCAGTCCACCCTTCAGAACAGTTTCAAATTCCTTATTGGAAATGATACCCGGGTTATTATATGCTTGGACTATAGGCCATACTTTTGGATAAGAATCCTTTCTGATATTTAGTCGATTGCTAAACCAGCGTATATTCTCTTTTACCCAAGCGGGCTCTCTTCCCATTCTCCTATGGTTTACCATAGGAGAAAATACATCGATGGTTTCTTTTAATAGATTATAGTCGAGTCCCAGTATGGAACGCCTTGCACTATTAAATTCCTGATCGTCCCATGGACAATGATAAAGTCCAAGGAGCGCCTCTGGTTTGATTTCCTTGATAATCCTTTTTATTTCATAGGTCCAATCATAAATCACCTCGCATCGCCAATTACGCCATGATTCATCATGGTTGTTCAGTATCCATAGTGCCTTCTTTGAGGTAATTCCGTCCGGTATTTCGATTCCTGAATCTTTTGAGAAATTATCAAGACAATGATCACAAAAACACGTTTCGGGCAAGATGGGCTCAGGTTCTTCAAACTGTGCATGCCAATGCACATAGTCCATCCAAACACCATCCAGATCATACTCCAAAAGTAAATCCCGTAGCTGGCCAAAACGATACTGACGGAAACCGGGTTCGGTAGGACAAACCCCCATAAACCACGATGCAGCTTGCACTTTTTCACCTTTTTCATTGATTGCCCAGGCTTCAGGGGTCAGGTTAGGGCCACAAACTTAAACAGCATATACCTGCACTAGAAGATGGTGCGGGTTTTTGCATTTCTGCATCCTAATCAACTAACTAGATTAAGAATTGATCCATTTTTTAAACGCTTTAGATTTAGCTTTGCTAACCACAATTTGTTCTTTAAAAACAGGCAATACATTTAGGATCAGCTTTCCGTTGAAATAATATTTGATATTTGCAATAGCATCTTTATGAACTATGAGTTGTCTGTTGACCCTGTAAAAGCATGATGGGTCTAGTTCATTTTCTATATCTTCTAATTTTTTATCAAGGGTATAACTTTTATTGTCTTTGGTAATCCCCTTAACGATACCGGAGTCTATATATAGATACGCAATACTTGAGGTTTTAATTGGGATCAATTGGTCTCTGTAACTCACCAAATACGTTGTTTTGTATGTTTTATTATTGGCTTTGATAAGATTTAACAGCCCTTCCATCTGAATATTAGAGGAGGCATCTGTCTGCGATTGAACTTCAAATTGAGTCAGCGCTTTTCCCAGTTCATCTTCATCAACGGGCTTTAATAAATAATCAATACTATTTACCTTAAAAGCCTTTAGTGCATACTGATCATAGGCTGTGGTGAAAATTACCGGTTTTGTTATTTTAACTTTATCGAATATTTCAAAAGAAAGCCCATCGGCCAAATGAATGTCCATAAACACTAATTCAGCATCGTTAGGTGCAGAAAAGTATTCAACTGAGGATCTTACAGAATCTAAAACGGCAAGGATCTCAATATTGGGATTCAGTTTCTTAAGTAAATAGGTCAGATTTTCACTTGCCGCTAGCTCGTCTTCAACAATAACTACTTTCATTCTCCTGATTTTAAAGGCAGCTTAACACTGAATGTATTATTGTCTTTCGCAATTACAATATTTTGCTTTTCAATTAAAAAATATCTTTTGTCCAGGTTTACCAGCCCATGTCCGGTGCCTTCAGACATTACGGTTCTGGGTTGTATCTTGTTTTCAACAAAGATAAACCCATCCTTGTAAAATATTTTCACAGTCAATGGATTGATTTCGGATATCTCATTATGCTTTACTGCATTCTCAACAAGTAATTGCAGTGCCAATGGCGGGATTTCTTTTTCAAGGTATTTTTCATCAATTTTAATATCAATAGTAAATCGATCTCTATATCGGGTTTTTGTTAAATAGCAATAACTATCCAAGAATTTAAGTTCTTCTTTTAAGGATACCATGTCCCTGTCTCCGCTCTGTAAAATATAACGGTACATGAACGACAGCTTTTTTACAAATTGGGTTGCTTTGTCATTATCCCTGATTAAACAGCTTAGTGAATTTAAGGAGTTGAAAAGGAAATGAGGGTCTATTTGATTTTTTAAGGCGGTTAATTCAGTTTGGAGATTTTGCTGTTTTAGCCGTTCATTTTCAATTAAACTTAGTTGTGATACCATCTGAAGTCTGAGTATTCTGGCTACGAAAAGCAGGATTATTACCAGCACAGTGAGCTCAACCAATAAGAAACCTTTTTCCACCTCAGGCAATGGGTGGCCAATAATAAAGGTAAAAATAAAATCAAGTATTGGCGTTCCTATCAAAAGGATGACGAGATTTAAAATAACCACGGCAATTACCCTTGTTGCTTTTTTATATTTTGTGAAAAAATACCCCCAGTTAGAATTTAGTTGTAAAATGAGCCATGAAAACAAAAAGAAAAAAACAAATTTTATAAAAAAATCAACCACCCAATCTATAGAAAAATCCATATCACCTTCGTGGAATTTGCTGTAGATATATATGGTCTTGGGTAGCGAAACCAATACGGCAAAAACTAAAGACACCTTTACTAATTGGGATCGTTTTACTTTTATTTGTCTTAACATGTTACTGCGTATTGATAAGGAATGGCACTTGTTTTACAAATTTACACGAATTTCTTTGGCCAATTGATTTTAGACTATCGCCCTAAAACCAAGCCCTATCTTGCAAAGACAGGGCTTAGGGAGCAACAACAAACTCAAGTCAATGTTTTATAAACTCAGGGCATTAAAATCCTGAGGAAGATACATGCTGGGGTCAAACCCTAGCTCAATCGCCTCTTCTTCTTCTTCTTCAATGTAAATGATCTCATCTAAATTGAGCTCTCCTACTGCATAGGGATTAAAATCTTCTGGCAGATATTGTTTTGTATCAAACCCCAAATCAATATCTTCATTCATTTCCAGATATTCAATGTCTGCTAATTTCAATCCTGCTTCGGCATAAGGATTAAAACCAAGTGGCAGGTAATCTTTAGTGTCGAATCCTAAGTCAATTTCTCCTTCTATTTCAACATAATCTATTTCACTGATATCAAAAGACATTCCTTTATAGGCATTGAACCCAAGAGGTAAATACAATGAGGTGTCAAAGCCCAAAACCATTTGCTCATTTTCTTCAATGTAAACGATGTCATCAAGCCAACAGAAATCAGTATTTGAAATTAAAGATGGATTATTAGAATAGGTATCAAAAGCGTTTGTAAACATTTTATTCTTATCGTTGGCTTCCAAGTCATTAGAGTAAAGACTTGTTCCATTAAAGGCCAGTAAGAGCGTCGTGCTTACTATTCCTACTATTAAAGTTGCTTTTCTCATGATCTATATTTTTAAGTTTTAATTGTTAATTCGTTATTGTTATTATACCACAAATGTAGGCAGGAGTTGGGTTGTAAATGAATTCAATTTTACTGAATCGTCATAATTAGGAGGTGAAATGACCTACGAGGCAAGTGAAATACTCTTTGATACTTTGAAATTGAAGATAATAGAACGAAAAAGCTTGTAAGGCAGTAAAGTTTTTTGGGATTAAAGTTGTCATTACTATGAAAAAGATGCGAAAAACGACAAGATTTTTTAGTTGTTATTAAAGCTTATATCAGGAAAACATTTTTGTCGAGGTTCTAAAAAAGTACAAAGGCTTAAAATTCGGATACCTATTAAGTTGGCAAGTTGACAAATAGTTATATAAGAGATAAATCCTGGCCCTATAATCAAAAATGTCTACCGGGCACTTGATTAATGCTCTGTCCGGTTCAAGAGCGGAGCGATCTAACCCAGGTGGGACCACGAAGTGGAACCAAAAACCTCAGTGTAAGCTGGGGTTTTTTTGTAAACAAACTTGGGCGGGAAGCCCAGCCTGCCCGCCGCAGGCGGGCGCGCCCGCCTCTGGTGGGCTTGTCCTCCGAAGTAAAACGAAGGGGTGGGTGGGACCACTTAAAGCGCAAAGCCCACATTCTCTTAGGAGTGTGGGCTTATTTTTTGTTTGACGTTTTACAAATTAATAATACTAGTAGGTAATCTCCCCCTGGAGTTCCCAGGTGGATAGTATATTACCATCAGGTCCAGGGCTAAAGACTGCGTCTTTAAAAAGCAATTCTCCCTCAGCTCCTTCGAACCTCCCTGTGCCTTCCAATATTTCTATTGGAATGATGTTGCCGTCAGTATCTCTGCTATTCTCAAAAGTGCCGACCTGGCCAAACGGGTCGGCCTCGAAATCAATGATTAAGGTTACATCTTCTACTGTGGTAATCATATCGCCATGAGCGCCAATATAATTGACGTAAAAAATAACCCGAACCGAATTTTCGCTGGTCAGAAAGCAGGTTCCTTCTTGTGGCCTTCCAAAACTTCCTGGCTGTATTTTTCCTAGATGGGTCATATTTCCAGAAATGATATTTGTGGTCAATAGGACTCCTGCCTCTTCTGGAATGCAAGCCACTATAGGTTGATTCTGGTCTGCCACGTTGCTAAACTTACCTCTCCAAGCCCTTGTTACCTTTTTACCCTTTTTAGACTTCGCATTAACCGCTTTTAGATTTTCTGGAGCATCCATATCCGCTTCCGGACTACAGGAAAAGGAAAATAAAAGGACAGCCACAATGGCTAACTGAAAAAAGGTTTTTGAAAATGATTGATCGATTGGTTTCATATAATAGTGGTTTAATGGATTACACATTATGAGCAAATACCCAAAAACACAAATAAACCGCTTAGATTATAAGAAGCGCAGTACCAGGAGGGAAGTTAGATTATGGGAGTTCTCTTAAAGATAAGAATTATTTTTGGTAATTAGTCCTTTATTTTATTCCAGGTTATGCAGGAGCCTAGGTGGAATTTAATTTTATCGTAAGTATTCTATTAACATCTGGTTATTAATGGAACTCAAGAATTACCAAATGACAAGTGCCAAATACCAAAGCATCTTTCATTTCGATTGGAATTTGGATTTTGAAATTTGGATTTTTTGATCCCTTGGAGCAAGAGCAAAGCTATCTAGCTTCGGCTGTTCTTCATTTCACACACAAGCACATTAAAACAACTCAATGGTTATCCGCCCTCTCCATGGCAGGCCAAAGGCGTGCGTTTTTTTCCTGGTAAAGCTCCATATCCTTAAAGATGGTGCTCAGCAATCTAATAGCCTGGAGAATATAGGGCCCTTTGTTAAGCATAACACAATCTGTGCGTTGCGCCATAGCGGCATCAGTCATTTCGGCCCGGGAAGGGATCCCCTCCTTTGAGAGGTTTTCCAGCACCTGTGTTGCCCAGATTTCAGGAATATGTGCCGCCCTGCACAGTGAAAGAATTTCCCTTTGAACCCTGCCAATATTATCCCAGCCGCACTCTATGGCCAGATCTCCCCTTGCAATCATTACCCCCACAGGGTAGGTCTTCATGGCCTCCAAAAGAATTTTAGACAGATTATTAAAACCGCTTTGTGTCTCAATCTTTAGAATGATCCCGAATCCTTTTGGAGGGTCTAATTTTTGCAACTCCGCAACGAGATCTTTTACATCCTGCTTTCGGTTTACAAAAGATACGTTTACGATATCCGCATTTTGAACCACAAATGCGAGATCTTTTTTGTCTTTGGCCGTTAAGCCTTTGAACTCCAATTTACTGCCGGGAAAATTTATTCCCTTGTCTGCTCTTAGTTTACTTCCTATTTTCCGGGTATTCACAATTTCTATCGTCATTTCGTCCGGGGCCAGCTGGCGAATAACGCCTTCAATCTTGCCATCATCAAAAAAGACAGGCTCCCCTTCCCTTAGCTGCTCAAATACTTCCACTGAGGTACAGGAAATGTGTGCCGGGCTTATTAAATTATTTTCCTCATCCTTTAGCGCAGGCTCGCCGGGAACAGCATCCTTGTGCAATCGTAAAAAATCTCCGGTGTGTAGCCTTATGTACCCTTCTACCCTGGGGATTTCCCCTACCACGATTGGAGGAGAAGAATACGCTGAATCGGTATATAATTGCATCCCCGTTTCCAGAAAAGTGGTTTTAGCACATTGGGCAATGCAGCCATTTTTTGTCGTTTTTGTAATTGTAAATTCCCTTTTCTTGTTTCGGGTATCCCTGAAGAACAAGATGTCTCCTGATTTGAGCTTTTCCAAACTCGCTAATGCCACAGGCAGATGCGACAGCTCCGCCTTGGGATATGGCACCGGGCCCATCCAGAGCTCACAATCCTTAATAAAATTGCCCCGCACATCCTTTGTGGGTCGGAATTTTTTGACTTTTGGTCCGGCTGTCAAAGTCCCTGTCCGCACTTTCGGGCCTCCTAAATCCATGGAGATCTTACATTTCTTTTTCAACTTTTCAGACGCTGTCCTAATGTGCCCAATCATCAGGCTCCATTCTTTTTCACTGTCATGCGCACAATTTATACGCGCACAATTCATTCCGCTGGCAATCATATCATGGGCCAACTGGTAGTCATAGGCAACTGCTGTAGGTAAGGTCACCATTATACGGGTTCGCCTTCCCTTAGAACGGTATCCCAACAAGGATTTTGCATTAGATTTACCCATCCGATTACTTTTTTTAAAAGTTAATTCGGCCTTGTGCCTTTTAATGGGTTCATTGTTCAGAAAGCCCTCCAGGATAGCCTTACTGGCCAACAAACTTGCCATAACATGGCTTTCTGGTTTGTCGAGTCGGGAAAGCCCCAGGTTCGCAAGTTTTTTCTGGATTGGCCTTATATCTTCTTTGCGAAGCGCACGGTAATGGATAAGGTTACGGGCACTTTTCAAAAATTTAGGATGTACCTCGGAAAGTTCGGCTGAAGCTTTGGCTTCGAAATGCTCCAAACGTGCTAAGATTGCAGAAATCTCACTAATAAGCCATTGTATATTTTTTTCTTTTTTGCCAATTTCTGCCATCGCATCTTCCTTTAACAGCCGGGAGCAGGTATAAAAATAAACAAGGAGTACTACTTCTGCCCCTTTATCTCCTGGCAGAGTTCTACCAAAACGCCATTGCTGCTTTTAGGATGGAGAAATGCCACCAGCTTGTTGTCTGCCCCCTTTTTGGGGGTTTCATTCAACACTACAAAGCCTTCGCCCTTCAGGCGTTCAATTTCTTTTACAATATCATCTACTTCAAAAGCAATGTGGTGTATCCCTTCCCCTTTTCGTTCAATATATTTGGCAATGGGGCTGTCTTCCCTGGTGGCTTCCAGTAACTCAATCTTATTGGGGCCCACCTTAAAAAAAGAAGTTTTTACCCCTTCTGAGGCCACTTCCTCTACTTTGTATTGCTCCGTACCAAATAGTTTTTCAAACACCAGCTTAGACCCCTCAAGATCCTTTACCGCAATGCCTATATGCTCTATTTTATTCATGGATGACCAACTTGTTCGGGATTGTTTTTTAGTAACCTCTAAAGTACGTATTTTTGCCCTATGGAAACACAACGACAGAAAAAAATTGCCGGGGTCATTCAAAAAGATCTTGCCGAAATCTTACAGCGCGCAGCAACCGATGGCGGTCTGCATGGCACCCTCATTTCTGTCTCTAAAGTGTATGTAACTACAGACCTCTCAATTGCCAAGGTGTATGTGAGCATCTTCCCTACAAAAAAAGCGGCTGAACTGCTCGAAGGGATCCAATCTAATCAACCCCTGATAAAACATCAGCTGGCACAACTAACCAAACACCAACTTAGGCGCATGCCCGAATTGTCTTTCTTTCTGGATGATTCTTTGGATTATATAGAGAATATTGATAAATCGCTGAAAGGGGATGAAAACCCCATTACCAATCCTGATCTGCTGCCAAGAAGAAAAAAATCCTAGTGATTGTTTGGAGTTTTGTTGTTGGAGTTTTTATAGATTACTTTTGATGGATTACCAGGCAAAATTTTTAAGGATAGCGGGGCTATGGTTTAAAATTTTAACAACGTAGTACGCAAAAGGAATCACAAAAAAGCAATGAATTAAATTTCAAATAATCACTTAACTTGAACTTCCCTTTCTATATCGCAAAAAGATACGTTCGCTCTAAAAGTAGCCAGAATGCGGTGAACATTATTAATTTTATAACCTTCCTGGTCATCGTTATAGGGTCTGCAGCCCTTTTTATGGTATTATCGGGTTTTTCCGGACTTAAAACGTTTAGTCTTTCCTTTAGTAACATCTTTGATCCTGACCTAAAGGCTACTGCCCAAAACGGGAAATTTTTTACCCTTGGCCCTGAAGAAGAACAAAAACTTTTAGAGATCGCTGGGGTGGTTTCCTATTCCAAAGAATTGGAAGAGCAGGTATATCTTACGCACAGGCAAAAAAGTTGCGTGGCTTATATAAAAGGCGTCGATACCGCCTATAGAGTTGCCACACAAGTAGATAGCGCTATTTACTGGGGCAATTGGGCCCTAAAGAACCAGCAGACCGTTGTGGGCCTGGGTATTGCGAGTTTGCTTGGCCTGACCATAAACGATTATCAGAACCCTTTACAGATACTGGCGCCGAAACCGGGAAAAGGATCGCTCAATCAACAGAACTTTGGCGCAAAACCCTATAACGAAATGCCTGTGGTGGTAAGCGGCGTTTATGCTCTTGAAGAAAACCTGGATAAAAAATACGTCTTTACAGAACTCGCCCTGGCGCAGGTAATCCTGGAAAAAGACAATACCCAAATCTCCGGAATTAATTTCGGCCTGGATCCGCTGGCAGATGTAGCCGAAGTACGAAACCAAATTACCGCAGTGCTTGGCGATAAAATAGTCCTAAAAAACAGGCGGCAGCTCAACAATGCCCTGTATCGGATGCTGAATACCGAAAACCTGGCTACCTATTTAATTTTTACGCTGGTTTTAATCATTGCCCTGTTTAATGTAGTGGGGGCCATTATCATGATGATCCTGGACAAACAACAGAATTCCAAAACGTTGTACAATCTTGGTGCTACTATACGGGAATTACGTCGTATCTATTTTGTTCAGGGAATACTGGTAACCAGTTTTGGTGGAATTATTGGCTTGCTTCTTGCCTCCCTGCTTATTTGGTCGCAGTTGGCTTTTGGGTGGTTAAAAATAACCCCCTCTTTGGCCTATCCTGTAGAATACAAACTAATGAATGTATTAATTGTACTGGCAACAATTGTAGTATTGGGGATTATTGCTTCGAGAATTGCCAGCAGCAGGGTTACCAAAAAACTATTGGCCTGATTACACAAACTGATAGTTTCCAAATTTCTCCTGCACTTCATCAAATGCCGCAAAAACATCCGCAGCATCATCACTGGTCACCATTTTCATCCGATATGCCTTAAAGTCCGGGATTCCCTTAAAATAATTGGTGTAATGCCTTCGGGTTTCAAAAACTCCCAGCTTCTCCCCTTTCCAGTCAATGGCCATCTGCAAATGCCTTCGGGCAGCCTGTACGCGTTCTTCCATCGTGGGAGGCGAAAGCTGTGACCCAGTTTTCAGGTAGTGTTTTACTTCCTTAAAGAACCAGGGGTAGCCAATACTTGCTCGGCCAATCATAGCACCATCCAGGCCGTATTCATCGCGCATGATCCTGGCTGCTTCCGGCGTATCCACATCCCCGTTGCCAAAGACAGGAATATGCATTCTTGGGTTGTTTTTTACCTCCGCAATAGGCTTCCAGTCTGCACTGCCTTTATACATCTGTGCCCGGGTTCTCCCGTGAATAGATATGGCCTTGCAGCCCACATCCTGCAGCCGCTCTGCTACCTCAACAATTTTTATAGAATCGTGGTCCCATCCCAGCCTGGTTTTAACGGTAACAGGTAAGTGGGTATGCTTAACCATGGCCTCGGTAAGAGAAACCATTAAATCTATATCCTTTAAAATGCCCGCACCTGCGCCTTTACTAACCACTTTTTTTACAGGACAACCAAAGTTTATGTCAATGATATCGGGTTTAGATTTCTCTACGATCTCAACGGAACGCAACATGGAATCCAGGTTGGCGCCAAAAATTTGAATCCCTACAGGCCGCTCTTTTTCATAAATATCCAACTTCATTACGCTTTTGGCCGCATCGCGTATAAGGCCTTCCGAAGAGATAAACTCGGTATATACCAGGTCTGCCCCCTGCTCCTTACATAGGGCGCGAAAAGGAGGGTCACTTACGTCCTCCATAGGGGCAAGCAACAAGGGGAAAGTGGGTAAAACGATATCGCCTATTGTTGGCATCTTTTAAATCTTTGCGGTGCAAAATTAAAAATAATACAGCAACTGACAGCATTTATTCGTTTTCAAGTCGTTGTAACTCGCTTTTCCGGAGGTTGCGGTTGATGTTGTTCAGACGGTAATTGCCAAATTTATAGGTAAAGCCCAGGCGTACAAATCTGGTTTCAGGTCGCTCTCTAAGGGAGTTGTCCTGATTGGCATAACGCGAGGTTAACCTGCCCCTGGCCATCCCCAGGAGGTCTTCGCCCACAAGGGAAATTACCCCACGGTTATTCCATAGGGTTTTGCGCAAACCCACATTAAGTATGACGATTTCAGATACTTTATACGAACCAAATAGAAATTGGCTCAAATAGGAAAAAGAGAGGTCTCCGGTAAAGGTGCCGTCTTTAGATAAGCTCAAAGTATTATTCAGATACCCGTAATACCCGGTCACCTTGTTGGTATAGGTTTCAATAGTACTTTCCTCGGCCAATAAGGTTTCATCTTCATAAAAAACGGAGTTGTAAAAATACAGGGACCAAAAGTCGTTAATAGCAGTTGAAATCGTAAAATCCAGGCCATAGGAAGTACTTTTCTGCACATTTTGTTTGCTCTCCCTCAGCACCTGGTTCTCGTTGTCCTGAAAAGTTAATGTACTGATATACCTGCCATTATCGCGGTAATAAACATCAAAAAAATAGGTATCCTTGATGGAGTAATTCAAATTGAAATTATGGCTGAAATTGGGAACGAGGTTGGGGTTCCCTTCCAGGTAATTATTTTCATTCAGAAAATAGCGAAACGGGTTCAGGTCTGAATATTTAGGCCGGTTAATCTTCCTGCTGTAATCAAAGGTCAGGCTATTCTCCTCGCCCAGCTTACGGCTCAGGTAGAAGGATGGAAAAAGTTCAAAGTAGTTTTGCTTATTGATTTGCAGCAGCGTTACCGAGAGGGCTTCCACATTGGTTTGTTCTGCCCTTAGCCCCAACTTCAGGGCCCATTTCTCCCAATCCTGCGAATAACTTCCGTAAAGAGCATATACCCCTTCACGGTATTCAAAATTGTCTGACAGGGCAATGTCAAAAGGAGGCAGGTTGGTGTTCACATCAAAATAATCAATGCCACTATCCGTGTTTATCCATGATCCCCGAATCCCGGTTTCAAAACTCCCGGATTCTAAGGGCAGGTAGTAATCAACCCTTGCTGTAAAAATATTAATGTCCTGCATGGCATCTGTGGCAAAAGTAAAATTCCTCAAAAAAGTGTCTGCAGGATCAAAATAATCTGAGGAACCCCGTTGCAGGCGTGCCAGGTCATAATAGGTATAATGTACATTGGCCTTAAGGTTCTCTCCATCTTTCTTTAGTTTCCGTTCGTAATTAAGATCAAAACTAAGGTTTACCAGGTCCTCATCAATGGGACTCAGGGTCTGCATGGTAGAATCGAGCACACCGGCCCCGTTGCGCATTTCGGTACGTAGCTCATTTACGATTTCCTTGTTTGGGGAAAAGCTGAGGTTGGAAGTAAAATTTATAAGATCGCGCTCGGAAGGTTTATAATCGAACATTAAATTAAACTGCTGATCCTGGGATCGGATAGTTTCCCCAATGTCTGTATTCCAGCGGGCAAACACCTCATTCTGATCATTTATAAAGTTAACCCCGCCGTCCGTGCTTTTAAATTCTTTTCTGGGGTTGATGGTATAGTTCAGGAAAATACCCACTTTGTCGTTCTTGAAATAATGACTGGTACCAAAGCTGTATTTTGGAAATACGCCCTGGGTATATTGCCCCCTGACGTTGCCTTTATAACCTGGTGTTAGGTTTTCTTTGGTGCGGATATTAAGGATGGAGCCGTCCCCTGCTTCAAAACTGGCGGGCGGATTTGGAATGACCTCCACAGAGGAGATCATATCCCCGGAGAGCCCTTTTAAAAATTCCTGTACTTCCCGTGCGGATAATTGCACTTTGCGATCGTTGAGATAAACCGTGGCTGTTTGTCCCCTGATTTCCAGGTTATCCTGCATAACAATCACCCCGGGGGCATTTCGCAGAATATCCCAGGAGCTACCTTCCCCCAAAACGGTATTTTCAACATTAAAAACGATGCGATCTGCCTTTCGCTCTATGGTAGGCTTCTGACCTGTAACTACCACCTCATTCAGTAATTCGCTATCGGGCTCCAGTATAAGAGCGCCTATTTGTATGTTTCTTTTTATTTCCAGTGCCACCAGGGTAGACTTATATCCGAAGTATTTTGCCTGCAAATAGTATACGTCTTCAGGGATGCCTTGCAGGATAAAGTGGCCCGATTCATCCGCTAAAGTTCCCTTTACCTGGGTATTATCCAAAGCCTTCAGGAGTATCACGTTTGCAAATGGAAGTGGTTTCCCGTCTGTATCTTTTACAGATCCAACTACATCATAGGTCTGGCTGGCCAAAACTAAAGGAAATATTGCCAAAAATACTAGTAAGGGGATTCTCACAGTTTGGTAGGTTATTCGTCAAAGCTATAAAATAATTTACTTTATACATGAAAAAAGGGGGTGATTGTTTCTAATTATCATATTGGCTTGCCCTGCACCTTTCCACATAATTCTTTACGCCATTTACGAGATATGGGCTAGTTGCCCAACCAGCGGGCTCTGTTAATTAGTGCATTTCTGCGGTAATCAGAATGTAATGGGCGCCTTAAGGGTCTGGTCATTGCGCAATACCTGCACTGTGGTGGTGTCACCCGGCTCAAAAGCAGACAGGGCACGCATATAACTCATCATGTCCACCACGGTACTGTCTCCAAGTTGAACCACAATATCTCCTTTTTGTAACCCTGCTTTTTGTGCCGGTTTATCTTCACTTATCCCATCAATACGCATCCCTTTCCCTTCAAACAGATAATCGGGGATTACCCCTAGCGCTACCTTGAATCTCGGTACTTCTTCGCTCTCATTTTTGGTTTTCCTGAATGTTAGTTTTTTATCATCATCCAATTCCTGAACAAGGCTTAACAAATAGGAGCTTATCAGTCGCATCCCCTCATAATTCAATTTCTCTGCATCATCGGAGGGCTTGTGATAGTCTTCATGTTGTCCTGTAAAAAAATGTAAGACCGGGATGTCCTGCAGATAGAAAGAGGTATGGTCAGAAGGGCCTACACCAGATTCTTTTAACACCAGTTTAAACCCCGGATTTGAGGCATTCAATACCTGGGGCCAGATGGGAGAAGTTCCGGTACCGCTAACTGAAAGCGTTTTGTCTTCCCTCAGCCTGCCCACCATATCCAGGTTAAGCATATAGGAAACCCCGCTAAGATCAAGAGTAGGGTTTTTTGTAAAAAAATTGGAGCCTAAGAGTCCCATTTCCTCACCGGAAAAAGCGATAAACAGATAGTTTTTGGAAAGTTTTGTGCCCCTGATTTTATTTGCCAGATCCAGGAGTACTGCCACACCGCTGGCGTTATCATCTGCGCCATTATGAACCGCTGGTTCGCCTCTGTATAACGAGCCTTCACCTCCATAGCCCAAATGGTCATAATGGGCGCCAATGACTACGGTGGTTGAAGATTTATTATCGATAAAACCAATAACATTAGTACCGGTTATTGTGCTGTCGCCGGCCTCTTGAAAACCTACTTGCTGATGCGGATCGGTCTTTGGTTTAAAAGTAAAGGTCTGGTAATAGGTTCCTGCATGTCCTTTAGGCTCCAGTCCCATTTCAGTCATCAGTCCCATGATATATTCCGCAGCCTTGATTTCTTCTTCAGTTCCGGTTTCCCTTCCTTTAAATTCATCACTAGCGAGGACCTTAACCTCTTCTTCCATGGAGGCTATTTTGGGTTGCTCTGTTTTACATCCGAAGGCAAGTATAAAAAATACTCCAAGAATTATTTTTTTCATCAATTTTGCGTCTAATTTTGTTCAAAATTAAACATCCTATGAAAACTTTAGTGTACTTCTTTCTTTTATTAGTGTTTTTTGGTTGCAAAACCGACTCCAAAAAACAGCTTCCGAAAAAGGAAAATCCCAGCTCCGTAATGGCAGGTGCAGATACGCTAATCTATGAAGAGGAAAGGCATTTTAAGTCTATCCGTCAGGTCACTTTTGGCGGGGACAATGCAGAAGCCTATTGGAGTTTTGACGACAGCAAACTTGTTTTTCAGTCGAACAATCCCGGATGGGGCATGCAGTGCGATCAGATGTTTCTTATGAATGTTGAGGAGACTTTCAAAGATAGTCAACCTCCCATGATAAGTACAGGAATGGGGCGTACCACCTGTGCTTATTTTCTGCCTGATAACGAGCAGTTTGTATATGCGTCCACACATTTAGTCAACAAGGAATGCCCTGAAGTTCCCTTGCGCAAAAACGGGAAATACGTTTGGCCGGTATATGATTCCTTCGACATATTTGTAGCAGATCTCAAGGGCAATATAGTTTCACAACTTACCAACGAGCCGGGCTATGATGCCGAAGCTACTGTTTCTCCTCAGGGAAATAAAATAGTGTTTACTTCTACCAGAAATGGTGATCTAGAATTGTATACCATGAATTTAGATGGTACAGGCGTTTTACAAATAACAGACGAGTTGGGTTATGACGGGGGAGCCTTTTTCTCTCCTGACGGCACAAAAATCATTTTCAGGGCTTCAAGGCCAAAAACGGAGGAAGCCATAAAAGAATATAAAGAATTACTGGCCCAGGGATTGGTACAACCTACAGAGATGGAACTTTTTATCTGCAATGCGGATGGCAGTGATTTAAAGCAACTGACTTTTCTTGGAAATGCCAACTGGAGTCCCTTCTTTCACCCTTCCGGGGAAAAGATTCTATTTTCAAGTAATTTTGAAGCCGAAAAAGGTTTCCCTTTTAATCTCTATCTTATTGATACAGACGGGAAGAATCTGGAACGGGTTACCCATGGAAAAACTTTTGATGCCTTCCCGGTATTTTCAAATAATGGGAAATTCCTGGCTTTTTCAAGTAACCGCAACAATGGCGGAACACGGGACACCAATTTGTTTATTGCCGAGTGGCAGGATTAAGAAGTAGAAAAATGTATCTTTGCAGCCAATTTGAAATAGCCAGAGTAAGAAAATGAAACACATTCGTAATTTCTGTATTATCGCCCATATAGACCATGGCAAGAGTACTTTGGCAGACCGGCTGTTAGATTTTACAGGTTCTGTAACGGAACGCGAAAAAAAAGAACAGCTTTTAGATAATATGGATCTGGAGCGCGAGCGTGGCATTACCATTAAGAGTCATGCTATTCAGATGGAATACGAACATGAAGGCGAGGCGTATATTCTTAATTTAATAGATACGCCCGGCCACGTGGATTTCTCCTATGAAGTGTCTCGCTCAATAGCGGCATGTGAGGGAGCCCTTTTAGTGGTAGATGCAGCCCAGAGCATACAGGCGCAAACCATTTCGAATTTATACCTGGCTCTGGAAAATGATCTTGAAATTATTCCGGTTTTAAATAAGGTCGATTTGCCTAGTGCCAGTCCTGAAGAAGTAACAGATGATATTGTAGAATTATTAGGGTGTAAACCCGAAGATGTAATCCCGGCCAGCGCTAAAACAGGTATTGGTATTCATGAAATTTTAACGGCTATTATAGATCGTATTCCTCCTCCGAAAGGGAATGTAGATGAGCCATTACAGGCTTTGGTTTTTGATTCCGTTTATAATTCTTTCAGGGGGGTGGAAACGTATTTTAAAGTCATAAACGGGGTTATCAAAAAAGGTCAGAAAATAAAGTTTGTTGCCACAGGCAAAACCTATTTTGCTGACGAAGTAGGCACTCTAAAACTTACACAGCAACCTAAGCCCAGTATTAAAGCCGGAGATGTAGGCTATGTGATTACCGGAATAAAGGATGCCAGGGAAGTAAAAGTTGGGGATACCATTACTGATGCAGTCAACCCTACGAAAAACGCTATTGCTGGTTTTGAAGATGTAAAACCTATGGTCTTTGCCGGTATTTACCCTGTAGATACGGAAGATTACGAAGAATTGCGTTCCTCCATGGAAAAGTTGCAGCTCAATGATGCTTCTTTGGTGTTTACTCCGGAAAGCAGTGCGGCCCTCGGTTTTGGTTTTCGCTGTGGTTTTCTTGGAATGCTGCACATGGAGATTATACAGGAGCGTTTAGAGCGTGAATTTGATATGACGGTGATCACTACGGTGCCAAACGTTAGTTATCATGCCTTTACTACAAAAAACCCGGATGTTCCATTGATTGTTAATAACCCGAGTGACCTTCCGGATCCTTCTACCCTGGCAAGGGTTGAAGAACCTTATATAAAAGCCACAATAATCACCAAATCAGATTTTGTAGGAAATGTAATGTCCCTTTGTATAGATAAGCGGGGGCAGATTACGAATCAGACCTATCTTACTCCGGAGCGGGTTGAACTAAATTTTGACATGCCCCTTGCAGAGATCGTATTTGATTTTTATGACAGGCTTAAAACTGTTTCTAAAGGCTATGCCTCCTTTGATTATTCCCCTATTGGTATGCGGGTGTCCAAACTGGTTCGGGTCGATATTTTGCTGAATGCGCAACCCGTTGATGCTTTGTCTGCTCTTATCCATTTTGATAATGCCCACTACATAGGCAAAAGAATGTGTGAGAAATTAAAGGAATTAATTCCAAGGCAACAGTTTGATATTCCAATACAGGCGGCCATAGGCGCTAAAATTATTTCCCGGGAAACCATAAAAGCATTGCGAAAAGATGTAACCGCCAAATGTTATGGCGGAGACATTTCAAGGAAAAGAAAGCTTTTGGAAAAACAAAAGAAAGGTAAAAAACGCATGCGCCAGGTGGGTAATGTTGAAATTCCACAACAGGCATTCATGGCGGTACTTAAATTGAACGACTAATTTTCTTCTTTTAACTTACAATATTTGTAGGTAAATACAATATTTTTGACTTGACTTAGTTAATAGTTAAAGTTTAAAATTCCCTGTCAATGACTACATATATTGCCGAATTTCGTGCTGCGCATAAGTTGATACAGATAATACAACATTCTGTTTTTACCTGGAAACAGGAAGGTGGCGAAATTGATTCGGACCTGCTGCAGGGTAAGATAAAAAGAGAATCAGCGGTTCATTTTTATAAATTAATGGCCGGAGAACACTTTGAAGTTTCTTTGGATGACATCTCAGTGGAAATTACCAAAACTGCCCCATTTAATGGTTAGTCCATACCATGACTAAAATATTGATTTATCCATAGTTTAAGGTTCAAATAGGCATTCTCGACAAATATTTCTAAATTGAGTGTGTTTTAGATTGTACTTTAAAAATGAGAATACTCCGGCAGTGTATACTTTTTTTCTTCTTATCATCAGTGCTGTTAGCGCAGGAAAGTATGCTTTCCACAGAGCAATGGACCACCCTTGAAATTACGCTTACCAGCAAAACAGACTACGAAAATCCTTATAAAGACGTTGCGGTTTGGGCAGATTTTACAAACCAAAAAGACGATACTATAAAAAGGCCTGCTTTTTGGGACGGGGATAATATTTGGAAAATAAGATTTACCTCTCCGGATACAATTAGTACCTGGAAATGGCTGTCCTATGCGTCCAATGAACAAGACCTGGGGCTTCACGGGGCAACAGGTGCTGTTAGTGCCAAACCATACAGAGGAGATAACCAATTGCTGGCCAATGGGTTGCTAAAAATGGCAGAAGGTAACCGAAATGTAATACAGCACTCCGGGAAATCATTTTTAGTTGTAGGAGATACCCCCTGGGCAATTCCTTTCAGAGCAACGGCAGAGCAGGTTGCTACCTATGCCCGCGACAGGCAGAAAAAGGGGTTTAATGCTGCATTGCTTATGAGCTTACAACCAGATATGAATGCCGTGGGACCCAATGAAAGGAATACTTCGCAAGGTTTCAAAAGAGCTTTTGAGGATTTGTCTGATGGACATATCAATATATTGAATCCTTCATATTTTCAAAGGTTAGATCAGCTAATAGGTGTACTCATTAAGCATGAGATTGTACCTGTTTATCAGCCGGTATTTCACGGTTTTGGATGGAAGGGTCTGAAAGTACTGGGCAATACGATAAACCCTGAAGAATATGTGCGTTATTGCAAATATCTCCTTGCGCGCTACGGCAGCAAACCTGCAATTTGGCTTATTGCAGGAGACCATGACGGTAATGATCCCGGTGTAAAAGAAAGTGGCGAAATGTTTCAGGAATGGGACAGTTATGGCCAGCCTACCGGACTGCATTATAATCCATGTGATGATTATGTGGCTGAGTGGGCGGTAAATGATCCCAGTAAACATTGTATGCACTTTAATAAGACACATCAGGATAAAGAGTGGCTGGATTTTCAATGGGCACAAACAGGGCATGATGGAGCGCACCTATATCACAAAGTAGAGAAAATGTACGATAATCTTCCCCCTAAAGGTGTGGCTAATGGTGAGCCTACCTATGAAGGAATGAATGACGGTAAAAATGGCCTGGGCTGGTGGCAGGGCGAGGAGGCCTGGATGCAATTAATGCATGGGGGTACTATGGGAATTGTATATGGTGCGGCCAGTCTTTGGCAATGGAAGATAACTGCAGATGAAGAGGGCTGGACTGCCTGGTCTTCTCAACCTAAATCCTGGGAGGAAGCTTTATACATGGAAGGCTCTGTTTATGCAGGAATGGTGGGTAAAATTTTAGCTTCTTTAGATATGACTAATATAGAAAAACGTTGGGATTTGGCAGGTGGAAAACCATTACTGGCTAAACCCGGATCTTTATATATTTCATTTTTAAAAGAAGGTGGCGAAATTGAAATTAAATCCTTCCCCAAAGGAAAGGGCCTGCAATTTAATTGGACAAACCCTAAAAATGGCGAGGTCGTTGATTCTGGCAGTGCTGACTCCGGCAAATTTAGCGCTCCGGATAATAATCCCTGGGTTTTGATAATTAATTAGGCTGTAAAGATTACTAACTACTTGGTTTAGTGTATTTTATCCAAATCAAACATTTTGCCTAAATAGACCAGCTTGTAGCCATCAGAAATAGTGTTGAAGCTTTCATTGAATGAAGTAATGATGTGTATCTCCCCGTCAGGAGCTTTTATGAAAATTGGAATTATCTCATCATCTTCATTCGTAATGTCTATTAACTGTTGGTAATGTTTGCCATTTTTAAGTTCAATTTCATGAACCGCCGGGTAACTCCTTATGGCTTCCATCAATTTTATGAAATCATCGGTATGGGAGAAGAGGCCTTCCTCAGGATTATTCTCAGGATCGTTCATCTCTTCTGCGCTTACCAACCTGAAGGATCCATTTTCTCCAAATTGATGATTAAACCTTTCTATGACGTATTCATTGATTTCCGCACTGCCTGTTAGTGCCATCAAATACCCCATATCATTAAGTTCAATATTATCTCCTAAGGTATCAGAGTAAACATCTGCTACCATAGCCTCTAATCCAAGTTTTTTTGCCTGGTCAATATTTGCATGGTTATTATCTATCAAAACCACATGTCTGTTGTTTTGTTTGAGGTAACTGGCTATAAGTCTTGACATTTTTGAAGCGCCTATTATAAGAATTCCTTCAGAGTGTTTTAAAAATACTCCTAACATTCTGGCTACATAGCGTGCGGTAGTAGCATTTAATAGTACGGTCCCTAATACAATCATAAAGACCAGCGGCGTAATATATTCAGCTCCAGGTTCGCCCTTTTGAAGCAATTTGGAACCAAAAAGTGAAGCAATACCGGCAGCTACAATCCCCCTGGGGCCCACCCAGCTAATAAAGAGTTTTTCCTTAAATTTTAAGGAAGAGCCTTTTGTGCTTAAGAACACCCCTATTGGTCGTATAATAAAAACAATAGCAATAAATAAAATGGCGGTGTTCCAATTATAGATCAACTCCATATCACTGATGTTAATATTAGCCGCCAGCAAAATAAAAAGGATAGAAATAAGCAACACGCTTAAGGATTCCTTGAAATACAGCAGCTCTTTAAGGTTTGGCAGGTCCAGATTACCCAAAACCATTCCCATAACCACCACCGCAAGAAGACCGGATTCGTGCGCCAAAATATCAGATTCCACATATACCAGCAGTACGACAGACAAGGAAACCACATTTAATAAATAGTGAGGCACATAATTCTTTTTAATAACAAATGCCAAACCATGGGCAAAGGTGAAACCAAAAGTGAAGCCAAAAAGTAAAATCTTGCCAAAATCAATTAAGGCCGTTTTCGTATATTCCTGCCCTTCCCCTACACTGATAAATTCAAAAACAAGTACTGCCACCAAAGCGCCAATAGGGTCTATTAAAATTCCTTCCCATTTTAAAACCGCGGAAATATCCTTTTTCAAAGGAATATTTCTCAGGATTGGCGTAATAACCGTTGGACCGGTAACAATAATTAAGGATGAAAACAAAAATGATATCTGCCAGCTAAGGTCAAAAAGAAAATGTGCTGCAAACCCGGCACCAAAAAAAGTAACCAGGGTACCAACCGTAATTAATTTAGAGATTACCGGCCCCACATTTCTAACTTCTGAACGTTTAAGCGTTAAGCCTCCTTCAAATAATATAATGCTAATTGCAAGTGAAAGGAAATAGTATAGGCCCTCTCCGGGGAAAAGTCCTTTTTCCCCATTCCAGACCGGTTCAATCAGTTTAGAACCATCCGCGGTATACAAAGTGGATATAGGCCCTACAAGAAGGCCAATTAGAATTAGAGGCAAGATAGCCGGCAGTTTTAAACGCCATGCAAACCACTGTGCAATGATCCCTAAAATTATTATCCCGGCTAATTCCAGCATCTTTTCCCTTTTGAGCTAAAAATAGTGATTATAATGAAGATCTTTTGGTAATAGATCTGGAAAAAGACTAATAAATGTTATTACCACACATGTCATAATGATTTTCACCAATCGGGCCCGGGCTTTGGAATGTGCCTTCCCAATCAAGTTATGTATTTATGTGTTATATTGAGCTAAAATACCAGTTATGGAAATGCAACCCCATCCTTTTAAGAGAATTCTGTTCGGTTTTGCTTTTTCACCTACACTGGAAATAAATATTCAGGAAACTACCCGTCTTGCGCATTTTTTTAACGCCAAATTAATTTTACTTCATGTTGGTAAAAAAACCGAAGAAAAATTAGGCATTGTGAGTGCGCTTCTGGATAAAATTGATTACCGCGACGATGCCATAGAAATTCACTGGGAACAAGGAAAACCAGTCTCAGTAATTTTGGAGGCCTGTACCAAATTTAATATTGATTTATTGGTACTTGGCGCCCTTCAGCATGAAAATGTGTATCAATTCTATGTGGGAAGTATAGCCAGAAATCTGACCCGAAAAGTAAACTGTTCGGTTTTATTGCTTATAAAACCCTCCGCAGAACGTATGCCCTGTAAACATATTGTAGTAAATGGCCTTGATGCGCCCGAAACTCCCGTTGCTATTTTGGATGCGTTCTATGCAGCTAATGCGCTTGGCGCACAACAGATTACCATCGTAGAAGAGATTAGGCAACAAGAAATACACGTCACTGTTGAAGATGACCGATCCTTAAAGAAAGCAAATATCATAAAGGAAAGATTAAAGAACAGGGAAGACTACAGGGTGCGTAAAATTGTGAAAAGTTTGCCAGAGGCTTTTTTAAAAAACATAAAGATAAAAACGCAAAGTATTTTTGGAAAAAGAGGGTATTCCATAGGTCATTACGCTGAGGTAGTAAGGGCAGACCTGTTAGTAATGAATGCCCCTAAAAAAACTGGCCTTTTAGATCGTATTTTTCGACATGATCTGGAATATATTTTGTCTGATTTACCCACTGATTTATTGATTATTCGAAAATAAATTTGAGCGCAAAAACCACCAATACCGGCATTTTTATTAAATCCCTGCCCAAAAACATTTTTTCGGGTTTTGTGGTGTCTCTAATTGCGCTTCCGCTCGGACTGGGCCTGGCTTTGGCAAGTGAAGCACCTCCTATTTCAGGGATAATAGCAGCAGTAGTCGGCGGTATTGTAGTTGCTCTGCTGGGAGGCTCTAAGGTTACCATTACCGGGCCCGGTAATGGCCTGGTCATTGTATTATTAGGGGCAATTACCGTCCTCGGCGAGGGTGATATGTACCAGGGTTACCTATTCACATTAGCTGCCATAGTGTTCTCGGGAATATTGATGCTTCTTCTGGGGTTTTTAAAAATGGGGCGTTTGGCCGATTTCTTTCCGGCCTCAGCCATACAGGGTATGCTCGCAGCAATTGGAATAGGTATTCTGGCAAAGCAATTTCATATTATGATGGGCCATAACAATGCGAGAGGTACAATCGTAGAGTTATTGCTAACAATCCCAAATGATCTATTGATTTTAGTAAATACTGCAAACCTTAATATGCTGTTTGTGGCAATAATAGGAATCGTCAGCCTGTTTATCATGGTCTTCTATTCAAAAATCAGGAATCAATATTTTCAGTTAATCCCGGCACCCATGTGGATATTAATCCTCTCCGTTGGTTTGAGCTACTGCTATACTTTTTTTGGTATACCATATCCGGTGGGGGTAGATTTTTTAGTATCCATTCCAGATGATGTGCTGTCTAATCTGGCTTTTCCTGATTTTGCGAGGATAATGGATAAAGAATTTATCATTGCCGTCTTTGCAATTACCCTAATTTCGAGCATAGAATCCCTCTTAAGTATAAAGGCTGTAGATAAGCTTGATCCGTTAGTCCGAAGATCTAATGTCAATAAAGATCTGAAAGCACTTGGTTTGGCCACAACCATTAGTGGATTATTGGGAGGTCTGAACGTAGTAACCGTAATTGCCAGAAGTTCGGTTAACGTAAATAGCGGTGCAACCAACAGATCTGCAAATTTCTTCCATGCGCTTTTTTTGGTGGGCTTTGTACTCATTTTTCAAGAGCAGCTTAAGCGGATACCTCTGGCTGCTTTAGCCGCTATATTGGTGTATACAGGTTATAAATTGGCCAATCCTGAATCATTTAAAAAAGTTGCCCGGATAGGGAAGGAACAAGTACTAATCTTTTTAACCACTTTACTCACCACTTTGTTTACAAACCTGATTACAGGAATAGCAGCAGGGATTCTGGTTACTTTTATTATTCACGTGGTCATAAATAAAAGTATTTCCTTGTTCATTAAACATTTGTTTAAGCCCAATATTCTTCTTTTTAAAGAAGAGGGTGAAGGGAATTATTATATAAGCGTAAAATATTTTTGCAGCTTCCTTAATTTTCATAAATTAAAGAATAAACTGGATGCTGTGCCAGAAAGCGAAGATGTTGTTGTAGATTTTTCGATGTGCAGTTTTGTTGATCACACGGCACTGGAAGGTCTGGAGAACTATAATTCTGCTTTTAATAGAAAAGGGGGGAGTATAGAACTAATTGGATTGGATAAACATGAGGCCGATTCGTTTCACCCCTTTGCAATTCGTAAAATACTACCCATTGCAGCTCTAAAACCAATTGAACGGTATTTTACAAAAAGACAAAAAGACCTCGAAGAAACGGCCAAGGATTATGACTGGAAGTATATGGCTAAAAAAAACACCAATACTTCTTTTTTGGAGAATTTTGTCTTCTTTCATACCCGCGAAATTGGTTATTTCTATAATCTTTTAAAGGATGCTAAAAATGGTTGTAGTGTCTTTGATCTCGAGTGGACTGAAGGTGCTTTTATCGCAAAAGAAGTCGTTAAAACCACCATGATGCATATTAAATTAGATGTTGATATCCCGGTATTTACCTTGGATAAGGAAGGTTTGCTGCAATTAATTTATTCACTCGCAGGATTTAAAGCTATAACCATAGAAAACCATCCGGATTTTAACAGGCGTTTTAACCTAAGTGGAGAAAATGAAAATGCCATTCAAGAACTCTTCACAGATGAAATGGTCTTGTTCCTTGAAAGCCATCCATATTATCATATTGAATCTAATGGTTCTTCTTTGCTCATATTAAAAAAAGAGCGACTGCTGGGTGTTCAGGAAATTAAAAGAATGATTTATTTTGGGCAACAGCTGCATAATCTGGTACAGCATAAAAAGATATCTCATTGATTGTTAAAAACTACTAATATTGAGGATTTTCTTTAGAGCTTTCGTTATTTTGCAGCCGACTCAGAATTCATGAATGATCTTATATCCCATTGAAACCGGAAATTTTAAATTGGATGGAGGTGCAATGTTTGGCGTAGTGCCCAAATCCATATGGAACAAATCGAATCCGGCAGATAACAATAATATGATTGATATTGCGGCCAGAAGCCTTCTTATACAAGATGGAAGCCGGCTCATTCTTGTTGATACCGGCTTAGGGAATAAACAATCCGATAAATTTTTTAGCTATTACTACAGATGGGGAAACCATTCTTTGGATGCTTCTCTGAAGAAGGCGGGATTCGTCCGGGATGATATTACTGATGTGTTTATGACGCACCTTCATTTTGATCATTGTGGTGGGAGCGTTCAATGGAATAAGGATCACACAGGATATGAACCAGCCTTTAAAAATGCCCGTTACTGGACCAACAAAGATCATTGGAATTGGGCCACCCATCCCAATCCCCGGGAAAAAGCTTCTTTTCTTAAAGAAAATCTGTTCCCAATGGAAGAAAGCGGCCAGCTAAATTTTATAGATCGTACAGCGGATGCATTTGTTAAAAACTCGGAGATGGGGTTTGGCATTCTATTCGTAGACGGGCATACAGATAAACAAATGCTGCCTCAAATCTCCTATAAAGGCAAGACCCTGGTTTTTATGGCAGATTTATTACCTACGGCAGGTCATATTCCCGTGCCATATATTATGGGATATGATACCAGACCCCTTTTAACTCTTACGGAAAAGGCAGTTTTTTTAAACACAGCAGCAGACAATAATTTTTATTTGTTCATGGAGCACGATGCACATAATGAAGTATGCACCGTAACACATACCGAAAAAGGTGTTAGACTTAATAAAAGCTATACATTTAATGAGATTTTTGATTAATATCCTAATTGGTCTATTTTTTATTTTTACACTTTACAGCTGTAAAAACCAATCGCTGCGAAGCGAAGATTTTACGGCAGAATTTGCTTTCACAGCAGGTATTGAGGGGCCGGCCGTAAACGGAAATGGAGAACTTTTTGCCGTAAATTTTGCCAAGGAGGGCACAATTGGTAAAGTAAATAACGCTGGTGAGGGTGAAGTTTTTATCAGCTTACCGGAAGGCAGTATAGGCAATGGCATACGTTTTGATCTTGATGGCAATATGTTTATCGCAGATTATTTGGGTCATAAAGTTTACAGAATTAAAAAAGACACAAAAACACCTGAGGTATGGGCGCAGGATTCAACTATGAATCAGCCCAATGACCTCGCCATAGGCCGGGGCGGTGTAATATACCTCAGTGATCCCAATTGGGCTGAAAGCACCGGTAAGCTTTGGATGGTTACCCCTGAAAGAGAAATTTTGTTATTGGAAGAAGGAATGGGCACGACCAATGGCATAGAAGTTAGTCCTGATAATAAAACCCTTTATGTGAATGAATCTGTACAAAGGATGGTGTGGAAATATGATATTCAGGAGAATGGAACGCTAAACAACAAAAGGAAATTTATAAACTTTACGGATTTTGGACTGGATGGAATGCGGTGTGATATGCAAGGAAATCTTTATCTCACTCGTTATGACAAAGGTACTATAGCTATTGTTTCTCCGGAAGGTAAGATTTTAAAAGAGGTAATTTTAAAAGGCAAGAAGCCTTCTAATATTGCCTTTGGTGGGGAAAACGGACTTAATTGCTATGTTACAATGGCAGACAGAGGTTGTCTGGAAACATTTGTAGCTTTGTCGCCCGGAAGTTATTATTCTAAAATACATCACTAAACATAAATTTAATATGACTCTTAAACATTTAAAATCGGCTTTTTATACAAGCCTCGTTATGGTTTTTCTTGCCGGATGCGGCAGTACGGCTTTGGTATTGACCCCCCTTGAAAATATTGATACCATGCCGCTTAAAATATCTGAACTCACAGATGCAGAGAATAAAACCTGGGGGCACGCAGATTTAATTTCGGATACCATCCCCGGGATCAGCCTAAACAAGGCTTATGATGATATTATTAAAAATAAAAAAGGCAAAAAAGTTATCGTAGCTGTACTGGATTCTGGAATTGACCTGACTCATGAAGATCTTGATGATGTTATCTGGATCAATAAGGGTGAACGCCCCGGTAACGGTGTGGACGATGACAATAATGGTTACATTGACGACATACACGGATATAATTTTTTAGGTGAAGCTTATAATGAACAATTAGAATATGTAAGAATCATTAAGTTTAAGATGGGCGATAATGCGATTCAGGAAAAAGCAAAAGCCGAACTACAGGCGGAGTTATCAAAAAACAAGCAAAACAAGGAGCGCTATGAAGAGATTCTAAGTTCTGTAAAAGATGCAGATGCCGCTGTAAAAAAACATTTGGGGAAAAATGACTATTCCAAAAAAGATGTTATTGCTATTAAAACAGAAGATCAGGCCTTGCTTCAATCGGTTGCGGCAATTAAGCAGATGTATAATTTTGCTGATAGTATCCCTGATGTTTTTAAACAACTAAACGAAGGGATTACCTATTTTTCAGAACGTTTGAATTACCATTTGAATGTGGATTTTGATGGCAGGAAAATAGTAGGTGACAATCCTTATGACCTTATGGATTTGGGTTATGGCAACGGAAATCCTAAAAACATGGTAAAAGATGAAAGTCATGGAACGCATGTGGCCGGGATTATTGCTGCCGAACGCGATAACGGGCTGGGGGTAAACGGAGTTGCGAACAATGTGGAAATAATGAGTATCCGGGCTGTGCCCAACGGTGATGAATATGATAAAGATATCGCCCTGGGAATCCGATATGCCGTTGATAATGGTGCGCAAATTATTAATGCAAGTTTTGGTAAATCCTATTCCCTGAATTCAGAATGGGTTTATGATGCAATTAAATACGCAGCAGCTAATGATGTGCTGATCGTGCACGCAGCTGGAAACGATGGCTTGGATTTGGATGACCCTAAGAATACTAATTTTCCAAATGACCAAGCCGATAATAAAGGCACTGAAATGGCAGACAACCTTATCACAATTGGTGCCTTAAATGGTAAATACGGTTCAGAAATGGTTGCTTCATTTTCTAACTACGGGAAAATGAATGTTGATGTCTTCGCACCCGGCGGAAATATCTATTCAACAATGCCGGAAAACAATTATGAGTTTCAGGGCGGGACATCAATGGCTGCGCCAATGGTTTCAGGAATCGCAGCACTAATTCGCTCCTATTACCCAAAACTTACGGCTTCCGAAGTAAAGCGTGTCTTAATTGAATCCGGGTTAAGCACCAGCGCTTCAGTTATTTTGGCCGGGGATACTGAAAAAACCAAACCTTTTGATCAGGTTTCTAAATCAGGGAAGATGGTCAACGCTTATAATGCCTTAATAATGGCGAGTAATATGTCTAAAAGCCTATAATTTATATATTAAATGGTTATAAAGAATAAATTTCCAAAATTCATTTTTGTCTTATTGGTTTGTGTAATGGGCCTCCAGGCGCAGACAAATCATTCCTACTGGCAACAGAGTGTCGATTACAAAATGGAGGTTCTTTTCAATGTTGAAAATTACCAATATACGGGTACTCAAAGTCTTGTTTATACAAACAATTCCCCGGATGATTTAAATCGTGTGTATTTTCATATGTACTACAACGCATTTCAGCCAGGGAGCGAAATGGATATTAGATTACAAAATATTCAGGATCCGGATGGGAGAATGTATGTAAACGGCCAAAGCCGGATTGCCAAGCTCAATCCTGATGAGATTGGTTATCTAAGGGCTTCCTCACTTACTCAGGATGGTGAAAGTGTTTCTTTCAGTCTTGAGGGTACAGTGCTTGAAGTACAATTGGTAAAACCAATCCCTTCAGGAGGTAAAAGCACATTTAATATGAAATTTGAGGGGCAGGTTCCATTACAAATAAGACGTTCTGGCAGAAATAATTCTGAAGGTGTTGCGCTCTCTATGAGCCAATGGTATCCTAAATTGGCTGAGTATGATTTTGAAGGGTGGCATGCAGACCCTTATATAGGCAGGGAATTTCACGGAGTCTGGGGTGATTTTGATGTTAAACTTACGATAGATAAAAATTACGTTGTAGGAGGAAGTGGCTATTTACAAAACCCTCAGGAAATCGGTCATGGCTACGAAGCGCCGGGAAGTAAAACCAAAAAATCCAGGGGCAAAACCCTTACCTGGCACTTTAAAGCGCCTATGGTGCATGATTTTATGTGGGCTGCAGACCCCGAATATATTCATGATTCACTAAAGATGGAAAATGGGCCTACCTTACATTTCTTTTATAAGAACAAACCGGAGCTTCTTGAAAACTGGAAAAATTTACAACCAAAGACTGCAGAAGCCATGGCCTTTTTTAATGAAAATATTGGCACGTATCCCTATGATCAATATTCAGTGATACAGGGTGGAGATGGTGGTATGGAATATGCCATGAGTACGCTTATTACCGGGGAGCGAAAATTTGAAAGCCTTGTAGGTGTTATGATTCATGAATTAGCACACTCCTGGTTTCAACATGTATTGGCTACCAATGAATTAAAACATGCATGGATGGACGAAGGCTTTACTCAATTTATTTCGAATTTATGCATGAATGAAGTGATGAATCAGGGGAAAGACAATCCGTTTGAAAGTACGTATAGTAGCTATTTGTCCCTGGTACAGTCAGGGAAAGAGCAACCCCAGACAACTCATTCCGACAGATATAAGCTCAATACGGCCTATGGTATTTCTGCTTATAATAAAGGATCCATATTTTTATCGCAATTAGGATATGTCATAGGCCAGGATAAGTTAATGGAATCACTTAGGTCTTATTATGATAATTTCAAGTTTAAACATCCTATCCCAAATGATATCAAAAGAACGGCTGAAAAGGTATCCGGGATAGAGTTAGACTGGTATCTTTTGGATTGGACAGAAACCACAAATACCATTGATTATGGAGTTAAAGAAGTTCAAGCTGAAGGCAATAAAACCAAAATTATTCTGGAAAGAGTAGGTCTTATGCCAATGCCCATTGATATTCTGCTGGTTTATGAAGATGGAACTAGAGAAACTTTTTATACTCCCTTGCGCATTATGAGAGGGCAGAAAGATAACCCCTATCCAACTATAGAGAGAACAATTTTACCAGATTGGCCATGGGCTTATCCTGTATTTGAATTTGTTATTGATAAACCTGTCAGTTCCATCAAAGCGGTAGTAATTGACCCGTCACAGCTAATGGCCGATATTAACCTTGAAAATAATATTTGGCAAGCTTCTGAGTAATTGTGGGTACCGGGCAGAGGAGAATGCTTAAAAAAAGTATTTAGTTTTTATACCAAAAGGTGTCTTTGTACATTTCATTTTTCGCGGTCCGCTCCCGATTATTTAAAAGTAAATGTGTTTGATCAACCATTCTGTTCCTATACCCCAGAAGGTGAAAAAAGGGTTTACTAAAGAACCTGGCTATTTTTAAATTTACCTTAAGCTTATCGCGAGCCTCATTTGACCATGAAACTCCCGGAAGTAATGCCAGAAAAGAATCAAATTTTATTCTGCGCAAAAATGCCGAAAATGATAATATCCATCCGGGTATTCTGCGAATAAGAAAAAAACCCTCTTCGCCCTGAACCTGATAAAGAGGCATGAAAACTATAGTGTCTTTATACGCGATAATCTCTTCTCCATTATAATTGGCCATTGCCCTGCCCTTCCGCAATTTATCAAAACTGTGGAAGCCGGGTAACATCTCAAAGTTATCAGACTCAGTAATGCAATGTCTGTGAATTACTTCATAAAAAATAGTATTTCCCTTTGCCGCCAAACTAAGTTGGTCGTGATATTTTTTATAGTGTGGCAATTGTTCTTTAGCAAGCACTCCACTATAAATCATGGTCAACCAGATAAAGGAAATTGAATTTGTTACTGCCTCTGTTGTAAAGTGTTGCCCGGATTCAAAACCTAAGGATACATATCCTTTTTGATTGATATAACTTAATAACGGTCCTTCCAGATATTCTTCTATCCCAAGGATTACCGGAACAGGAAATAAGCAAGCAAATTCCCGGTTTATTAAAGCGTCATTTATTGTGATAAATGGCAATGTAGGGCTGGAAGTGGTATGAAAATCAATAAAGTAGAAAGGAGGAGATTGAGTCTCAAATATATCTGAAATCAGCTGATAAATTTCAGACAATTCATTTTCTTCAACTGAACGCTCTAATTCGCTTCTGCGTTTAATCTCGTCTATTCTGGAATGTGTCCAAATTCGATTTAGATCGTGCTCTAAAAAACGTTTCTTTTCAAGTAGTGCCGGCAAATTGCCCTTAATTCCAAAAATCGATCCTTTTATTTGCAGTTCACCGACTTTCAATTGCCTAAAAACTTGCTCAAGAGCTTCAATCCCTGAGGGTTCATTTCCATGTATTCCTCCAAACAAAACCAGGGTAGGGCCCGTTTCCTTACCGGAAATTTGACCTATTATTCTTTCGGTTTTCAGTTTTACTATGGATTTAGTTTGGATTTGATCCATGAATCATAAATCATTGGTCGTGATAATTCCAATTAATTTTTTTCCTTCTACTACGGGTAAACAATTAATGTTATTAGATCTCATAAGTTCCTTGGCCTCCTTTAATGGTGTTTCCGGGCCTGCAGTAATCAAATCCCTGGTCATTAGTGTGCTAATATTTTCTTTAAGCTTCGCAGGATTTTCCATATAATTTTTTACATCTGTCCAGCTCAGTAATCCGCTAAGGTCAAGATTCTGATCTAATATTGGAGCATGGTGAATATTTTTCCAAAGCATCATTTTTAAAACCAATTCTGCACTGTCATTCTCCTGTGCGCTCAATGTTTTTCTATTCATTCGGTCTTTCACCTTAAGATGATCTTTAGAAATCACATATTCATCTCCTCTTGGTAATTGCCAAATATCTACGGTATAACGCTTTTCCTGTCTCTCATACATTGTGGCTACCAAAATCTTAAGTGAATCCGTTACGCTATAACTTTCTTTGAGTTTTCGGAATGATTTAATCATCCACCTGGAGCCATTATTTGAACGAATTCTATTTTCAATAATAGATAAATAATGTTCTGCGTCTCTTGGTGCAACACCCATGCTATATAGTCCTCTAAAAGCCATGGGTAAAAAGTGATCAAGTAGTAATTCCTGACTGCTAATCAGTTTTCCGTCCCAATAAAACTGTGCTGCCATACCATATCTTGCAGCGTTGAAGAAATTGCCTTTTATATCTTTAAAATTCATTTTATTATGAATTTCATTAAAGGCTTTCGGCCTTCCCATCATCACCCCTACCCATAACATCATATTTGCAATTTCATCATCTGTGGTAGGTCCGGATGGTATATATCTATTCTCAATTCTCACGTGGGGTACATTGTCTGTTACCCCATAACAAACCCTGTTCCATTTATAAATAGTCCCATTATGAAGCGCTAATGCCCTTAATTTTGGCGTTTGACCACTTTTAAGCAACGTCATGCTGTCGGTATCAAAGTCGGTAGTTAACAAGCTCCTAAATCTGATTATAGCATCTTTATAAAAATCCGCTACAGATCCTGAAACCCAATCATTTCCAAAGCCTACTCTGGATTCCTTTTCATTGAGAATGAAGGTGCTTGCCCTGGTGTCCACACTTTGAGTAAATAAAGCAATTCGTGTCTCTTCCCATAATTCCTGCCCCAACAACAAAGGAGAATTAGCAGATATAGAAAGTATTGGTCCTGCAATGGCTTGTGCCCAGTTATAGGTGTCCGCAAAATTATCCGCGTCAATTTGAAGATGTGATTGGAAGCTTGTATTACAGCCTTCATAAAGTATTGTGTTGTGATGAAGGTTAACCTCATCTACCCCTTTTATGTGCAACTCTATGTCATCTTTCCTGATATCTTTAATAGCTTCGTTTAAAACCCGATATCGGGTTAAGGGGGTCATATATGACGTTTCTAAATACTTCGTGTCTACAGTAGGCAATATTCCGGTTAGAATAACTTTGGTGCCGTGTTTTGCTGCACTTGATTTGGCTTTATCGATTAATTCTCTTAATTGTTTGTGCAACTCAGAAAAACATTCATCATTTAATACAAGAGGGTCCAGGTTGATTTCTAAATTATAAAGTGTCAACTCAGAAGTAAAGTGAGGGTCATTTATATCCTCGAGGATTTTATCTGCTATATTTGTGGGCTCCCAGTTTTCATTGGTAAGACAGAATTCCTGTTCTGCTCCAATGCGCACCGGGGTCTTTTTAAACATTTTATTTTCCAGCATATATTCAAGTGCTTCAATATCAGTAAGCAATTGATCAATATAACCAACTTTTTCTTCGTTCTGCGTAAGCTTTTTTACATTCAATTCCCCCATAATGCGTGGTATTTTGGTGTATAGCCTTGAAATATAATCCAATGCAAGATAAAATCCTAGTTCACGGATAAATATGATAATTATCATGCTGCCGGGGCATGGTTTTTATTGTTTAATTTAGCGGCGTTATGTCTTCAAAATTTCCAAAAAAAGAAAAGTTAAAAAGCGAAATCCTTATTCGTGGTATTTTTGAAGAAGGAAAATCGATTACCAGCTATCCATTAAAGCTGATCTATTTGGAAATAAAAGATCCGGCCAGAGCAAAAATTCAATGTGGGGTTACGGTACCCAAAAGAAATTTTAAAAGTGCGGTAAAAAGAAATCGCATTAAGAGATTGTTAAGGGAAAGCTACAGGTTAAACAAAGAACAAATTTTTAACAACATCGAGGGAAGCTTTGCGTTTCTATTTTTATATATTGGAAAGGAAATACCCGGATACGAAGAAGTAGAAAAGCACATGCGGGTAATTTTACAGAAATTTTTAAAAAAAGTAAGTAATGAAAACTCTATTGAGTAAAAAAGTCCTGATACCTTTACTGGCGTTGGTTATGCTAGCCGTTGGAAGTAGTTTTAAAAGTGATTTTTTTGAAATTGCTAAACAGATAGAAATTTTTACCACCTTGTTCAAGGAGCTAAACATGAATTATGTAGACGAGACCAATCCTGCAGAGCTTATGGATACCGCCATAAAGAATATGTTGGATGATCTTGACCCATACACTAAATTCCTAAATGAGCAGGATGTTGAGGCTTATAAAATAAACAACGCAGGGGAATATTCCGGCATCGGATCTTTGGTTCGTTCATATGACAGCAAACTGGTGATTATTGAACCATATAAAGGTTATCCTGCTGATAAAGCAGGCTTAAAAGCGGGAGATGAAATCATTAAAATTGGAGACATCTCCATTGCAGATTTTAAAGACGATGCCAGTGAATTATTAAAAGGAGCCAACAATACCAAAGTTGAAGTAACGTACCAAAGACAAGGTAAAATAAATACTACTGTAATTGAAAGAGAGGCTATCGAAGTTGATGCCGTCCCCTTTTACAATATGGTAAATGAAAATACAGGCTATATAGTGCTTTCCAAATTTAATGCAAAGGCCTCTTCCCAAACAAAGGCTGCTCTTCTCGATTTAAAGGGGAAAGGTGCTGAACAAATTATTTTAGATCTAAGAGGAAATCCCGGTGGGCTCTTATCTGAAGCAATTAATGTTACAAATCTCTTTGTGCCTAAAGGCGAGCTGATTGTAACGACCAAATCCAAAGTAAAAAAATTCAACAGTGAATACAAAACAAAAAATCAACCCGTGGAGGAAGACATCCCATTGGTTGTCTTAATAAATGGCGGAAGTGCATCGGCCAGTGAAATTGTTTCAGGAAGTCTCCAGGATTTGGATCGTGCTGTAATCATTGGGGCGCGTAGTTTTGGCAAGGGATTAGTTCAACGGCCTCTGCGGCTTACCTATGGAACTCAATTAAAAGTTACTATCTCCAGATATTATACCCCTTCCGGACGTTGTATACAATCGTTGGATTATTGGAATAGAGATGAAAATGGCAATGCTGTAAAAACCACAAAATTTAATGAATTTAGGACAAGAAATGGCAGAAAAGTTGAAGATGGTGGAGGGGTTATGCCAGATATTGAAATAGCAGCTCTAAAAACTAACGCCCTAACTAAGGCGCTCATAAACAATAGTGTTGTTTTTGATTTCGCCACCAACTATTACTATCAAAATACGATTACAAATGTTGCCGACTTTGACTTTAGTTCTTCAGATTTTGAAGAATTCAGAAACTATGTATCTCAAAGCAATTTCAATTTTGAAACCAAAACGGAAAAGGCTCTAAAAGAGGCAATTACAGGTGATGACAAGGCCATATATGGCGCAGATATACAGGATAGCTACAAAAGCCTGTTAGCAGAAATTAGTAAACGCAAACTCAACGCCCTGGAAACGTATCAAAAGGAAATTCAGATAAATCTTCAGGACGAAATTATAAAGCGCTATTTCTACAGAGAAGGCCTTTATCAGTATTATTTAAAAAATGATGAGGCCATACTAACGGCTGTCGATCTGATGGAAGATAAAGCAAAATATCAGTCTGTCTTGAAGTAGGTATTTAAAACAGCTTTAGATACCCTGTTTTACCACTTTCTTATGCCCTGGAGAATATTAATCTCCGGGATTTTATTACCTTGTTTTTAAAACGCGCACTAATCCCCGATGATTGTGCTTTTTTCTCAACTCTATTTTTAAGTTGGGGCTAATAAAACGATGTTTACTTTTTAAGATTTAATCTCATATAAAATTGGTATAAATTGATTGACGTTTGACCAAAATTTAAATACAACCAACTATGAAACTTATACGCTTTGGCGAAAAAGAAAATGAAAAGCCCGGTGTTCTTCATCTAGGCAAAAGATTAGACTGCTCCGAAGAATTCAGCGATTGGGACAGAAACTTTTTTCAAAATAATGGCTTACAAAGACTAGACAAGTACTTAGTATCCAATGCCGCTGAGTTGCAGGAAATTCCTGATTCTGTAAGACATGCCCCCTGTATTAGCAGGCCTGGAATGATTATGTGTATAGGGCTTAATTATTCTGAACACGCTGCGGAATCTAATATGGCCATTCCCGAAGAACCTATTATTTTTGGCAAAGCTACCAACACCTTAAGCGGCCCCTATGATGACGTATCTATTCCAAAAAATTCTATCAAAACAGATTATGAAGTAGAACTTGGGGTGGTTCTGAATAAAGATGTTCTCTACCTCAAAAATGAGGCGGAGGCCGCAGAAGCTATCGCTGGATATTGCGTTATAAATGATTTGTCTGAAAGGTCATTTCAATTAGAAAAAGGAGGGCAGTGGATTAAAGGTAAATCATGCCCGGGCTTTAGTCCTGTTGGCCCATACCTGGCCACTCCGGATGAATTAGGGGATCTTAATAATTTAAAAATGACTTTATCTGTAAATACGGATTTAAGGCAAAATGGCAATACTTCAAATATGATTTTCAGGCCGGCCTTTATTATCTATTACCTGTCCCAATTTATGCTTCTTGAGGCGGGTGATTTAATTTCTACCGGTACACCTGCCGGCGTTGGTATAGGCTTAGATCCACCCTCTTACCTTTCTAAAGGAGATTTGGTTGAGTTAAGCATTGAAGGGCTTGGAACTCAAAAACAAAAAATGATTTAAATACATTTACAGGGTGCAGAAAGCAAATCTTGTTTATGATGCAAAAGCAACGCTTGGAGAAGGTCCTTTTTGGGATCATGAGTCTGAGCAGCTATTTTGGGTAGATATAGAAGCTGGTATCATTCATGGACACTGCTTGAAAACCAATAAGAATTCTGAATGGTGTTTTGATGAAATGATAGGGGCGGTAATCCCAATTAGTACGGGTAAGTTGCTTTTGGCGATGGAGAGCGGTATTACCTCCTTTAATTATCAGACTAATGAGCTCAAACGCCTTCACATCCTGGAAAACTCCGATCAAAATTTGAGGTTTAACGATGGTAAATGTGATTCCTCTGGCAACTTCTGGATAGGAACCATGCATAAAAATCTTAAGCCTGGCTATGGTAATCTTTTCAAGCTGGATAAAGATTTAAAGGCGACCTTACAAATTAGAAATACCTCCATTTCAAATGGGATGTCCTGGTCTCCTGATAATACTAAATTTTATTATATTGATACTGCTGTTTATGAGGTTTGGGAATATGATTTCGAGCTTTCAGCCGGTGAAATTTCTAACCGGAGAACCTTATTCAAAATCCCTCAATCCTATGGCGGAGCGGATGGAATGACAATTGACCAGGAAGGGATGTTATGGATTGCTCATTGGGGTGGTGGCTGTGTGAGACGTTGGAACCCGAAAACAGCTGAAGTTGAAGAGAAAATTGTTGTCGATGCGCCTCATGTCACTTCTTGCTGCTTTGGAGGCAAAGAAATGACAACATTATATATTACAACTGCCCGGAGCGGCATGTCGGAAGAAAGTCTTAGGCATTACCCACAAAGTGGAGGGCTCTTTAGTTATAAAACAAAAATTGGTGGTTTTAAGGTTAATTGTTTTAAAGGCAATCTATGATCTACACAGGAATAAAGGGAAAAGTGGCAATAATAACCGGGGCAGGCATGGGAATAGGTTATGCCATTGCTGAATTATTGCTGAAAAATGGTGCAAGAGTAGTTCTAAATGAGGTAGATGAAAAGGTGGCAGAGAACACATTGATACGTCTGAAGAAAAAATTTCCTGATAGTTGTTCCCTTTTTATTGGTGATGCAGGGGACGTTGCGGTAATTGATAGCCTTGTTCATTTTACGTTGGAACAATATGGCAGAATAGATTTTGTTATTCCGAATGCCGGGATTACCTTATTTGGTGATTTCTTCAAATTTAAACCGCAGGAATTCGACAAAGTAATAGGTCTTAATTTGAAAGGTGCTTTTTTTCTGGTGCAAAAAACCGGAGAAATTATGAAAAAACAAGGTGATGGGGGGCGTGTCATTCTGATGTCTTCCATTACCGGAATCAGGGGATACCCCGATTTAACGGCCTATTCCATGACTAAAGCAGCCTTGCAAATGATGGCCAAAAGCCTGGTTCTTGCCCTGGCGCCCCATGAAATAACTGTAAATGCCATTGCTCCCGGGGCAACGCTTACAGAGCGTACAAAAGAGGAAGAGCCAGATTATGCAGGAACCTGGGGTAAACTTATCCCAAGAGGTATTGTTGGAAAGCCAAATGACGTGGCCGAAGCCTGTCTTTTTCTGCTTTCTGAGGGGGCGGCGCATATCAATGGCCAAACCTTGGTGGTAGATGGTGGCTGGACAGCAATTGGCCGCTATCCCGAAGATCTGGAGTAGTTTATGCTATAATTGCAAAAAAAAGTTTCTTTCACTTCTGATTCATTTCTATTATTTTAAATTAGTGGCTTCTTAAAAACACCTTTTTATGTCAAGTAAATACAATACATGGTATCATCCCTATAAAACCGATACAAAATATAAAAAAAGAGCCGCTTATTTTAGTATGGAATTTGGTATTCATCAGGCGCTTAAAATTTATTCCGGAGGCCTCGGCTATCTTGCAGGATCTCATATGATTTCAGCAATGGAATTGAAGCAGAATATGATAGGAATAGGAATGCTTTGGAAATATGGGTATTATGACCAGGGCCGAAACACCGATCAGACCTTACAAACCAGTTTTATTGAAAAGCACTATAATTTCCTTGAAGATTCCGGAATAGAAGTAGAGGTGAAAATTCACGATAACCCATCCGTTAAAGTCCGGGCCTACGTTCTTAAACCGGAAGTGTTTGGCTCTGTGCCAATCTATCTGCTTACCACAGATGTTCCGGGTAATGATCATTTGTCTAAAACCATTACAGACCATTTATATGACAATAATACATTAACACGTATCTCCCAAAATATTGTGCTTGGCATTGGAGGTGCCAAGGTTGTTCAGGAATTGGGTGGGGCAGACGTATATCATTTAAATGAAGGGCATGCATTACCCGCTTTTTATTACCTGCGTAATATTGGAATTACCAAAAATCAAATGTTCTTTACTACACATACTCCTGAAAAGGCTGGTAACATGGAGCGAAATGGGCATCTGCTGAATAGTTGTGGTTTCTTTGGAAAAACACTTACCGACGAAGAGTTGCAAAAAGAAGTGGTTAATGATGATATGCTAAACTACACTGTGGCCGCGCTTAGAATGGCCAAAAGAACTAATGCTGTTTCCAAGCTCCATGCTGTTGTTGCCAACAATATGTGGAATAGTTTTAAAGGGACAAGTAAAATTATCCCGATAACCAATTCCCAAAACCAGCATTTTTGGCAGGATAGTATTCTTGCTAAGGCCTGGAAAGGTCTTAATGCAAAGGCGTTTAAAAAGCGAAAACTGGAATTAAAATCTCAGCTTTTTGATGTTGTATTAGATCAGACCGGGAAACTTTTTGATCCCAACATCCTTACTATTGTCTGGGCAAGAAGATTTGCTCAATATAAACGGGCCGACCTGTTATTATATGATCTTGAGCGTTTTGAAAAACTTGTTTCTTCAGTGAACTATCCGGTTCAGATTATTTGGGCAGGGAAACCATATCCTACCGATTATTATTCTATAGACATGTTTAATCACCTTGTAAAGTATACAAAATTTAAACCGAATATGGCGGTCCTTATTGGATATGAAATGGAGCTTTCCCGTAAACTTAAAAAAGGTTCTGATGTATGGCTGAATACCCCAAGAATTACCCGGGAAGCTTCTGGTACAAGTGGAATGACTGCTGCTATGAATGGCTCTATAAACTTAACAATTAACGATGGCTGGATCCCGGAGTTTGCTGTAAATGGTGTGAATTCGTTTGTTCTTCCCGAAGCAGATTATAGATCCCCTGCCTGGGAACAGGATAAATTTGACAGTGATAATCTCTATAATACCCTGGAAAAGCGTGTTCTTCCGACGTTTTATGAGGATCCAAAGAAATGGCAGGAAATGGTTTTTAAAGGAATTGACGGGGTTGTGCCGGCCTTTACAAGCCGCAGAATGGCTGATGAGTATTATAATGTTCTTTATAAATAGGAGAAAATGCCTGTGAGTCTTTTTAATTAAGAAAAATGAACGCTGAGCTTAAAGATTTTATAGGCACGCTCATTGGAACCAAAATTAAAAACTGTGTGCCTGTTTCCGGTGGAGATATTTCCAGGGCATATGTGCTATATACAGATTCTGATCGCATTTTTTGCAAATTAAATAGTTCTTCCACAGCGAAGTCTATGTTTGAAGCAGAAGAAGAAGGTTTGAAGGCTATTGACAAAACTAAAACTGTAAAAACCCCCATTGTTTACGCTGTTAATGCTTTGGAAGAAGGGGCTTGTTTGTTAATGGAGTACGTGGCCTCCAAAAACCCGGAATCAAAGGATTTGGAAATGTTTGGTGTTCAACTCGCAGCAATGCATCAAACAAGTTCCGATTTTTATGGGTGGGATAACCCAAATTTTATTGGAAATTTACCTCAGCCCAACCACAAACATCCCAATTGGGTTTCATTTTATATAAAAGAACGTTTAGACCCTCAATTTCAAACCGCTGTTAGTCGCGGGTTTTTAACAAAAGAAGAGGTTCCGGGCATTGATAAACTTCAATCTGTTCTTAGCTCCTATTGTACAAGTGTTAGACCCTCTTTGCTGCATGGTGATTTATGGAGCGGTAATTACTTAATCTCCGAAAATGGCGAGCCTTATCTTATAGATCCGGCTGTATATTTTGGCCATAGTGAAATAGACTTATCCATGTCCCGGCTTTTCGGTGGTTTTAGCTCTTCTTTTTACGCTGCTTATTTTGAAATTAATCCGTCAAAACCTGGTAAGTCTAATCGTATAGCAATCTATCAACTTTATTATTTACTGGTTCACCTCAACATCTTTGGAAAATCCTATTACCAATCTGTAAAAGAAATCCTGCGAGCACATTTCTGATATAATCTGTATTGCTTATGTAAAAATATCGCTAGCTAAATTTAGATTCTTTTAATACTTTTAAAAACAGCAAAGTTTAGCAGAATGTTTTTAAGGAATTACTATTGTATTGTCTTTTTTATAGCCCTCTTTGTTTCTGGTTGTCAAAATTCAGAAGAGCCTGTTAAGGAGAAATCAACATACACTACCTGGTCTTCTTATTTAGGTGGTCCTGACAGAAATCACTTTTCCACCCTTTCCCAAATAACGAAAGAAAATGTAGGTCGCCTGAAAATTGCCTGGCAATACGAGGCCCCGGATTATGGACAAATGCAAATGAATCCTATAGTTGTAGACACCTTTTTATATGGCGTTACGGCGGCTCTAAGGGTAGTTGCCCTCCAGGCTGAAACCGGTAAAGAAATCTGGCGATATGGAGATTCTTTGCAAGTATGGCATTCAACCAGCAGGGGAGTTTCCTATTGGGAGGAGGGAGAAGATAAACGAATTCTGTTCACAAAAGGTCCTGAATTATTTGCGCTGAATGCCATTACCGGAAAACCCATTACCTCGTTTGGAGTTAATGGTAAGGTTGATATGCATATAGGCATGTCAGAAACAGCAAAAGATAAGTTTGTTATATCAAATACCCCCGGGACTATTTTTGAAGACCTTATTATTATGCCACTAAGGGTTTCCGAGGATGTGGGCGCTGCGCCCGGGAACATTATGGCTTTTAATATTAAAACAGGAAAGCTTGAATGGGTTTTTCATACCATTCCTCCCCCGGGGGAGGCGGGCAACGAAACCTGGGAGGATAAAAACCCCTTGGTTGGAGCGGCAAACAATTGGGCCGGGATGGCGGTTGATGAAGCCAGAGGTATTATTTACGTACCTACAGGTTCTGCGGCTCCGGATTTTTATGGAGGCATCCGAAAAGGAAGTAATTTATTTGCAAATTGCCTACTCGCATTAGATGCAAAAACGGGCAGGCGACTATGGCATTTTCAATTCACACATCACGATATTTGGGATCGGGACCCGCCGGCGCCTCCTAATTTAATTACCATTAACAGAAAAGGCAAAAAAATCCCTGCTGTGGCGCAGGTTACAAAACAGGGCTATGTATATGTTTTCCACAGAGAAACTGGTGTTCCCTTATTTGATATAAATGAAGTGCCTGTCCCCTCCTCCTCCCTAAAAGGTGAAAAAGCCTGGGAATCGCAACCATTTCCGGTTTCTCCAAAGCCCTTTGCGCGTCAGTCTTCAGAATTGACCGAAAATGATATCAACCCGTATGCCAAAAACCAGGATTCACTTAAAGCTATCCTAAATAACGCGGATAAACGCATTTATGCCCCGCCCGGCCTCAAGCAGGTTTTGCTTTTTCCGGGATATGATGGTGCGGCCGAATGGGGTGGTGCTTCAGCAGATCCGGAAGATGGTATTTTATATGTTAATTCCAATGAAATGCCCTGGATAATGGAAATGGAAGAAAACAAACCCGCTCCCGAAGGTCTTTCCTATGGAGAAAGTGTTTATCAAAAATACTGTGCTGTTTGTCACCAAAAAGACAGGAGTGGAATGGCTGCAAGCGGATTTCCCTCTTTGATAAATATTAGTAATAAATTAAGCAAAGAAGAAGTGCTTAGTCAAATTAAACTTGGAAAAGGTATGATGGTCGGTTTTCCGCAGCTAACATCAATCGAAAAAGAAGGTCTTATCAGTTTCCTGATGGACGAGGATGATAAAAAAGAAGTAGGGTCTAACCTTCCTGCATCGGAAGACATTCCATATAAACATAAGGGGTACAATAAGTTTTTGACAAGTGATGGCCTTCCTGCTATTTCGCCTCCATGGGGAACCCTCCATGCTATTGATCTCAATTCAGGGGAATTTATCTGGTCTGTGCCTTTCGGAGAAATTCCCAAATTAAAAGAACAGGGATACCCAACAACCGGAACAGAAAATTATGGCGGTGCCGTGGTTACAGAAAATGGCCTGCTGTTTATAGGAGCTACAAAAGATGGTTACTTCAGGGTATTCGATAAACACAACGGAAAGGTTCTTTGGGAATTTAAATTACCTGCCGCAGCCTTTGCAACACCGGCAATGTATGAGGTTAATGGAAAACAGTATATTGCTATTGCCTGTGGAGGAGAAAAATTGGGAACAGAGAAAGGGAATCAGATAGTGGCATTTTCTTTAGATTAGTATGGCCGTTTTTAAAAAGAGACCATTAATATCGCTTAAATTAAATTTAAGTGGCTTGGCTTATAAATATATAAGAAGTGTGCTATTTTTAAACCTCGGGAATTATAGCTTTCTTTAATTCTTTGTATAAAACGAACTGAATATGGAAAAAATTAAAATCCTTGTTGTGGGTTGTGGAAATATGGGTACCAGCCATGCTCGTGCATACTACAAATTACCGGGTTTTGAAATTGCAGGATTGGTTAGCAGAAAACCCCAAAGCCGGGAGCGACTTTCTGATGAATTGGGTGGCTTGCCTAAATTTGGTGATTTTAAAAAGGCTTTGGCCACTACCAAACCCGATGCTGTGGCCATAAGTACCTATCCAGATACCCACGCAGCCTATGTTAGAGAAAGTCTGATGGCGGGGGCTCATGTATTTGTTGAAAAACCCATAGCCTTAACCGTTGAGGAGGCAGAAGAACTTGTTGAATTGGCTAAAACAAAAAAGAAAAAATTAGTTGTTGGTTATATTTTAAGGGTTCACCCTGCCTGGACAAAATTTGTGGAAACTGCTCAAACCCTTGGTAAACCACTTGTAATGAGAATGAACCTTAATCAACAAAGTTCTGAAGAGCAATGGTATACGCATAAACAACTAATGCAGTC
>NZ_JBATKE010000052.1:0-72145 GCF_049669105.1 Eudoraea sp. | reverse complement strand
GGCATAAACAGTGCCTCGGATCGCTCGTTCTGCAGGAGATTCTTTAAGTACCTGATCATTCCAACTGGTTTCATTATATGGATGGAGCAGCAGATGTGAATGGCCTTCTATAATTCCTGGTAAAAGTGTCATCCCTTTTAGCAAAATGGTATCTTTTATAATTTTTATCGGACATTTATCAAGAGGACCAGTGTATTCAATTTGATTGCCATCCACAACAACGATCCAATTAGCAAATACAGTTTCTCCATCAAATACCCTATCAGGAATCAATAGTGTTTGACTTTTCATTCCGGTACTTAATAGTAAAAAGTATAGGATAAACAGCTTTTTCATATCCGGTTATATTTATGAAGATTGAATGTTGAAAATAAAGATAATTACCGATTTAGCATCCTTCGAATTGCAATAAATAAAAAAATAAATAGGGAATAACCAATGAAAAAGGGAATTATATAGAATTCCAGATTACACATAAGCATTATACCTATTAGTAAAAGTTGAAACCCTAGTCCAAAAGTAGAAACAGCAGTCATAAACCAATTGGGAAGATTTTGACTTGCTACAGCCCTTCTGTCCAAGACATAAATTATCCTATCAAAAAGTCCATATAGGATGTTGTAAAGTCCAAAAAGGAAATTAACCGTTTGCTGCTTCTCTCCGCTCATGGCTTTTGGTGCTTTTCGTTCAAATACCCGGCTTGTGGTATCACCATTGTATTTATTTCTCAGAATAACATAATAGTAATTATAAAGTGTTCCCTGCAACTGAAGTCCGATAAAAGCCAGGATGGTATACCCTATTGAACCGTCAGTAACATACCAAATCGTAATCAGGATCATTAGATTAAGAATAATGTCTGAAACAGAATCTAAATACCTTCCAGTATAAGAGGGCTGATTTTTAATACGGGCTAGTTCTCCATCTGCTGCATCTAAAATTGATTTTAATATTAGGAAGAACGCGGTGGCCCAGTAATAATGATTAAGAATACACAGGATTGCAAGAAGACCCGAAATTACAAATCCGATAGTTAGATGGATCGGAGTAAAAGCGGTATTTTTTAAAGAATTTGCTATGACTCGTGCAATGGGTCTGCCATAGTCTGAAAGGTCTATAAATTGATGTTCCTTGGGTAATTTGGACATTATATTAGTGCCTGCTACCTCTGTAGATATTAATAACGATTGCACGCTGGCTTAATATGAAGTAAAGGCTTGACAAAAATAACATTAAATCTACTATTACGTCCTTTAAATACTAGTATAACTAGTTAGCGGAAGCATTTTTTGCTATTTGTTGCAGTTTTTGATCAATATCGGCCTTGCTTATCCATTTCCCTTTAACCATTACGCCAGCCAAGTCTTTTAAGGCCCTGATGTCTTCAATAGGATTAGAATTAACAAGGAGAATATCTGCGGCCATTCCTTCCTTTAATTGGCCGAAAACAGATTCCTTATCAAAAAAGAGCGCTGGGTTGACTGTTCCGGTTTGTAGTATTTCAAGTGGGGATAAGCCTGACTTTAACATTCCCTCCATTTCGTGATGGATGGAAAAGCCTGGAACATTGAATAATTGTGGAGCATCTGATCCCAATAGCAGGCCATGCCCGGTTTTATTTAATGTATAGATTAGTTTTCTTCTTATGTCTATAAAGGTTTCCCATTGTGTTTTATCAAAATTTGTGCCCGGGCCTGTTGATGCCTCCTTACGTTTTCTCCATTCTGACAAGGTTGATGCAGGCATGTATTTCATCTCGGGCTGCTGAAGAAGTATTTCTGCATCTACCGGTGCAAACCATCTTTCAAAAAGGCTTTGGGTAGGTACTATCCAGACTTTGTTGTTTTTTGAAAGTTCAACGAGTTCATCAATCATCGTAGTATCAGCCAGTTTCGTAAAATTATAACCAAAAAATCCGTTTTCATTTGGATTAACATTTTCTGACTTAGGCACTAAACCTTCTAAAAATCCATCTACATGGTCTATGGAAGCATATTTACTCGCTAAGGCATGTTCAATACCGACATCAACCGGCACATGTCCGGAAAATGAAATCCCCGATTCATTAGCAGTTTTGACTAATTCGTCAAACACATCGCGCTTAATTCCAGGGTGGATTTTTAAAAAATCATAACCGTCGATTTTATAAGCTATTACCTTCTCCCTGGCTTCTTCAGCTGAAGTAACTGAATTTCCATTTAAGGAAGGGCTGGAAGTAAATATTCGCGGACTTAGCAGTTCCCCTTGTTCTGCTGCTATTCGCAACTCTAAATGTGACGGATGACCTAACATTCCCCTTATAGTGGTGATACCATTGGATAGATATAGAAAAAGGGTTTCCTCCGTTCGTTCTTTAGACGTAGGTGGTGAAGGAATATGAGCATGCATTTCGGCCAGGCCTGGTAAGGCATATTTTCCCTGCCCATCTATGATGGTTTTATAAACCTCTTCATTTTCTATACTGACCGCTATTTTCTTAATTTTCCCAGAGTCAATAACCATTTGCCGGTCCGGGAGAAGTTCTCCTGTACTTACATCAATAATCGTAACATTAGAGATTAAAATGGCCGTATCACTTACTTTTTCCTGTGCCTGATTACATGAAATAAAGGTTAAGATAGCACCAGCAATAAATAGTTTTTTCATGGGTTTATATTTTTTTCAATTTCAGCTTCTTTCATTAATTTGAGTAACTCTTTGGAGTTAAAAACCGTGTCTCCTTTTATTACGAAATCAATTTTTTGTGTATTTGAGATATTCTCCAGCGGATTTTCAGCCAATAAGACCAGGTCGGAAATTTTGCCTTTAGTTACCGATCCATAGTCATTATTTTTTTTTAAGAAAACAGAACCGTTAAAAGCCGAAGTTCGCAGTGCTTCTATGGGTGGAATACCCACCCTTACCATTGCTTCCAGCTCTTTATGCAAAGAAATTCCCGGATAGACATATGAATTATATGCCCCACAATCTGAACCTGCAAGAAGACCAACCCCAGCTTTATTAAGGTCATGGGTTAATTTACCAAAAAAGGCATTTAATTCTTTCCTATCTCTTCTGCGTTCTGCACTGGCCTTAAGAGCTCCGTTAATTCTCCCCTCATAGGTTTTAATAAAGAGATCTTCCAAATATTTTAAATAGGAATCCTCGCTGTGGTTTACTTCATCTAAATAGCTTAAAACTTCTCCAATATGAAGTGTTGGTACTACAAATATGTTGTTGGTTTTTAATGATGCAAATGTCTTTTCTGCGGTACCTTCTTCATAGCTCTCCTGCAACAAAGGCATGGCCTCCCAAAATCCAATGGTTTTATCCTGAAGTTGTTTTGTAAGGGTATTTTCAAGGTAAGAACATCCCTTCATTACGTAATACAAATGCTCAATGGCATCTATGCCGGCCTCTACTGTTTCATTTAAATTTACGGTAAAAGGCATGTGACCCGAGGTAATTAAACCCCTGTTTTCTGCTTCTTTAATAGTTTTCAGATATAATTCGCCGCTAATCTTACTATCGTATAATTTAACAAAATCCGTTTTCAAATTTGTCAGGGAATCAAGTGCTTTTTCAATATCCAGTTCATTTTCAACTTCAAGTGAACCGGCCCAGGTTGCACCGGAGCCATCAATTTTAGGACCTGAGGTATATATATCCGGACCTGTTAAAGTTCCTTCGGAAATACTCTTTCTCCATTGCATTACATTTGGAGTGAGATCGCCACCAGCGTCCCGGACTGTAGTTATTCCGTTGGCTAAAAACACTTTTAAAAAGTTTTTGTTATTCGAAATCAAGTCTTTGCCACCTCTGAAATGTACGTGATTGTCCCAAAACCCCGGCAGGATATATTTGCCTTTTGCGTTTATAAGTTTATTTCCCTTATATAGGGGGATTTCATCAGAATTACCCAGTTCTTTTATTCGGCCATTGGAAATATAAATATCCTTTTGTTCAATTTTGCCGCTTTCCAAATTAATGATATTCCCGTTCTGAATGATAAGATCAACCATTTCCTTCGAGTTCTCATTACAGCCTGTAAGAATAAAAAGGGATAGAACTAGAATTGATAGGTTTTTTAAGAAAATGGACATATAGAAAGTAGAAATTTAACGCTAAAAGTAAAAATAATAAAGTAGACAGGTTTAGAAATGGTGTAATTTTTGCAAATCCAGGGGCACTAATGTTTGGGAGTCTTAAAACAGATTTCTGGTGATGTCTTATTTTTTTCACAAATTAATACGAATTAGTTGCTTATGAATATCATATTTTGAAAAATTAACAACTACTATTCTTATATTTGCTGCTTGCAAAAAATTTACAATAACCTATTACTCATTAAATAATGAAAAATATTTCCCCTTTGGCAATATTCTTTTGTTGCCTTTTACTTATTGGATGTAGTTCTAAAAAAAGAGAAGGAAACCCAAAAGTATTGGTGTTCTCAAAAACCATGGGATTCAAACATGCATCTATTACTGATGGGATAGCAGCTATTGAAAAACTGGGCGCTCAGAATAATTTTGAAGTAGATACTACTAAAAATGCTGCCATTTTTGAAGAGGACTCATTGCGCCAATACTCGGCGATTATATTTATGAGTACTACTGGTAATATTTTGGACCACAAGCAGGAAGCTGGGTTTGAGCGTTACATTCAGGCCGGTGGTGGTTTCGTTGGTGTCCATGCAGCCACTGATACGGAGTATGATTGGAACTGGTATGGGAAATTGGTTGGCGCCTATTTCCATAGCCACCCTGCAGGTACTCCGGAAGCAGATTTTATAATAAAAGATCAAAGTTTTGTAGCAACCAGTTTCTTTACAGATACGATCTGGCACAGAACGGACGAGATGTACAACTTCAGGAAGATAAACCCGGATATAAATGTCCTTATGACTGTTAATGAAAAAACCTACGAAGGAGGTATTAATGGAGATAACCACCCTATGAGCTGGTATCATGAGTACGATGGGGGTAGGGCATTTTACACGGCACTAGGTCATACGTCAGAATCCTTTACAGAAGAATTGTATTTGAAGCACTTGTTAGGGGGTATACAATATGCAATTGGGGATAATTTAAAACTCGATTATTCTAAAGTGAGTTCGCAAATTCCGCCAGAGGTGGATAGATTTTCCAAAGTTTCTCTGGTAGGTGGAGGCGAGTTTTTTGAACCTACCGAAATGACCATTTTACCAAATAATGATGTCCTTATTGGACAGCGGAGAGGGGAAGTTATGCACTACAATGCAATTACCAAAGAGCTAAATCAAGTTGCTCTCCTTGATGTTTACCATAAATCATTGTTGAACCCGGATGTCAACGCCGAAGAAGGACTTATGGGATTGCAAAAAGATCCTAATTATGCACAGAACAACTGGATTTACATTTATTATGCTCCAACAGGGGATGAGTCTGTAAACCGATTGTCAAGATTTAAGTTTAAAGACGGAGTTTTTGACATGGATTCCGAACAAAAAATTCTGGACGTGGACAGCCAGCGTGAGATCTGTTGCCATACAGGAGGGTCTATCGCATTTGGACCCGGCGGACTATTACATTTATCCACTGGTGATAATTCCACGCCCTTTAACGAAAAAAACGTAAAATATGTAAATAGTGGCTACGCTCCCTTAAATGATACTCCCGGAAAACAGCAATATGATGCCAGAAGGTCATCTGGCAATACTAATGATTTAAGGGGAAAAATTTTGCGGATAAAAGTAAATGAAGACGGTTCTTATGATATTCCGGAGGGTAATTTATTCCCGATAGGGACAGAAAAGACACGCCCGGAAATTTATACCATGGGTCACCGAAACCCTTATAGAATATCGGTGGATCCCAAAAAAGGCTATGTGTATTGGGGCGATGTTGGCCCTGATGCGAGAGAGGACAGCCTTTTAACAAGAGGTCCCAGGGGATATGATGAAATGAATCAGGCCAGGGAAGCCGGGAATTTTGGGTGGCCACTTTTTGTCGCAGATAATAAACCCTACCTCGAATATAACTACGAAACAGGGGTTAGCGGGGAAATATTTGATCCCGAAAAGCCTTTAAATAATTCTAGAAACAATACGGGTTTAAAAGAACTTCCAAAGGCTATGCCCGCTTATGTTTTTTACCCCTATGTTGAGTCTACAGATTTTCCTCAGGTAAGTACCGGAGGGAGAAATGCAATGGCTGGTCCGGCGTATTATTCGGATCTGTATAATGGTCCTAGCGCCTTGCCTGAATACTATGATGGGAAGGTGATAATTTTTGATTGGATGAGGGGCTGGATGAAAGCGGTGAGCCTTTTTGAAGACGGCACATTCAATAAAATGGAACCTTTTGCTTCAGATATTGAGGTTAATAACCTTATCGATATGGAAGTAGGCGCAGATGGCAGAGTATATCTTCTTGAATACGGTAGCGGGTGGTTTCAAAAAAATGATAATTCCGGATTGAGTTATATTGAGTATAATGGCGGAAACAGACCACCCTTAATTGACCATCTTATAGTGGATAAGACCTCCGGAAGTTTACCATTGAGCATTACAGCCGAAGTTGTGGCAATTGATAGAGAGAAAGATCAGGTAAGTTATTTATGGAATCTTGGAGATGGAACAACCATGGAGTCGATAGAACCTTCAATTAATTATGTTTATGATAAGCCTGGAGAATATATGGTTTCTGTTGAGGTAAAGGATGATAAAAATGCTATTGCCACCAGTGAGGTGGTAACTGTTGTTGCTGGAAATTCAAGGCCAATAGTAACCATAGATCTTAGTGGAGGCAACTCATCATTTTTTATGCCTGGCGTACCTTTAAATTACAACGTCTCCGTAAATGATCCGGATGGCAATGGGGATATTAATGAGGAAAATATATTTGTGTCAGTAGATTATATGGAAGGTATGGATGAAGTAAATCTTTCACTGGGTCATAAGGAGGTTTCTGCATCTGTAATGGGTAAAGCCCTTACTTTATCCATGGATTGTAAGACCTGCCATAAAGTTAATGAGGCCTCTATCGGGCCTATGTATACGCAGATTGCAGAAAAGTACAAAGATGACGACAATATGGTTAGTTATTTGCAAGGCAAAATTAAATCCGGGGGTAATGGCGTCTGGGGCGAAGTGACCATGCCTGCACATCCTAACATCACGAACGCAGAATCCAGGCAAATTGTGACGTATATTCAATCGTTGGTGGAAGGAAATGCTGTGAAAAAATCTCTTCCTGCCAAGGGTTCCATTATGCCAAAACCGACACCAGGGACCAACGTTTTTGTACTTACAGCCAGCTATACGGATGCCGGAAAAGGAGAAGCCATACCGCTTACAGGTGTACAAAAAGTTTTCCTAAGGGGTAGTACAGTTCCTTTTTCCAGTAAAACTAAAGTAGACGGATTTAACCCCGTTTCGTTTGGTGGAATGGATTTACTCATATTACCTGCTAAAAAGGGTTGGTTTGTTATGGAAGACATAGATTTAACCGGGGTAAAAGTGGCACATATTAACACTAGTTGGAGGGAGTTGCCTACTGCCGGTCTTGATTTTGAGATGCGATTAAATGGACCGGATGGCAAGTTATTAGGAAAAGGAAGCATGCCAAAGCCGTTAACAGGAGAAACCAGAAGTATGGTGTCCATTAAGCTCGATTCGGATGCCGACGTTAAAGCAGAAGAAATCTATTTTGTATATATACCTAAAAGTGGTGATGATAAAGGCCCTGGTACCGTTATCTTGAGAAATGTAAGGTTTGGCAGTAATTAATTATTTTTAGAATACTATATCTGGTCGGAGTCAAGTACTACTAAAAGGGTAATCTTGGCTCCGATTTTTTCACAAGTTTATCAAAGGAGTTATTGAGATAGATTTTTAACCAATATATAAAAATTCTCATCTACCAGAACCTGGGTTGTATCCTTCGCATCTAAGTTTTCTGTTTTCCATTCAGCCCTGGGGAATAGCCATTGTTCCTGTTCGTTAACTTTAATTCTTACAGGCATATCAAAATCCTTGACAATATTTGTGTACCTGTATCTCATTTTATTACCCTTAAGGCTAAATTCCAAAACCGGAATTTTTGTGGTACGCAGATATTGATTGAAAAATGCTGTGAGATCTATATTGGTTTGTTCACTTAGATAGTTTTCAATCTGGTTGGTGGTAACCGTCTGATGATAAAATTCTTTATTTAAGCCACGAAGAATTTGCCTCCATTTTTCATCATCTTCCAGGAGTTGTCGCAGGGTATGTAGCATATTTGAGCCTTTATAATACATATCCCCGGATCCTTCATAATTAACGCCATATACACCAATAATAGGGCGGTCATTGCGAATTCTGCTTCGGGTCCCAATAACATATTCTGCAGAAGCTTCTGGGCCAAAATAATAATCCAAATAAAGATTTTCGGAATAGGCGGTAAAACTTTCATGAATCCACATATCAGCAATATCTTTATTGGTAATATTATTGGCGAACCATTCATGTCCGGATTCGTGAATTATAATGAAATCAAATTTTAAACCCCAGCCACTACCCGAAAGGTCTGTACCCAGATAGCCATTTTGGTATTTATTCCCATAGGTTACTGAACTCTGATGTTCCATTCCTAAATAAGGTACTTCAACTAATTTAAATCCATCTTCATAAAAAGGGTAGGGGCCAAACCAATGTTCAAAGGCTTCCATCATCAGACCAGCTTGTTTGAACTGTTTTTCGGCCAAATCGAGATTATCTCTTAATACGTAATAGTCCATGCTCAACGATCCATTTTCTCCTTCATAGGTTTCTCCGAAATAAACATAATCGCCTATGTTTACGTTTACACCGTAATTATTAATAGGATTAGCCACAAACCAATGGTAAGTATTGGAATTCTGGCCTTCTTCAACGTTTCTTAAACGACCATTGGAAACATTCATAAGATTTTTTGGTACAGTAATGCTTATGGCCATACTATCCACTTCATCATACATATGGTCCTTGTTGGGCCACCAGACACTAGCCCCAAGACCCTGACAGGAAGTAGCGATAAATGGCTGGCCATTTTGATCTGTGCTCCAGGAGAAACCCCCATCCCAAGGAGCATTATCAGCTTCTTTTGGGTGCCCGGAATAGGATACGACAAGTTCATTGTATTCGCCAATTTTTTGTGGCTTTAAAAGAGTAACCCAGTGCGCATTCCCTATGGAGTTATAAACAAGGTCATAGCCGTCCTGATTAATTTTTGTTATAGTCAGCGGGGATTGCAGGTCTATTTGAATAACCTGATTTTCACTTAATACTTTGTATCTGATAGTATTGCTTCCCGAAATATATTTCTCCTCCGGATTAACTTCAATGTCCAGGTCGTAATAATTCAAATCCCACCATGCCCTTTCAGGAGTAATGCTTCCTCTAAGGGTGTCTTGGGCTGTAAAAAGTGGTGACTGACCGTACGCAGCTAAAACTATGAGAAGTACGACGGTATGAAGTAAAAATCTGATCATTGTATACTATTTATTAACAATCATTTTCAATGGCTATTTTATAAAAGCCCTTTCAGTGGAAGCGGTTTAAAATCTATTTTCTTCATTTAACTTTTATGAAGTTATAAATTAAAAGTAGCATGACACTTAAATGATATTTTTTATAAGATAAGAACTAATAAATTAAAGGTCCTTTTCCAGGAGAAAAGCATAATCACTTGCTTTAAGTATAGATAAAAAGTCATTTGTATTTAAAAGTTCAAATACAGCCTTCTGCTTATTTACGGCAAGTTGGTAATATGATTTTGAAATCAGGTATCCCACGGTATATCCCAGATCATGAGGCCTGTCATTAATTCCACCTCCGTTATACAGCCATTTGGAATTGTCATCAGAAAATAAATCGTTTTTTAGGTCATTCATTATTCTCTGCTCATTTTCTATATCACTAAGATACGTAAGATTGGAATTCTGTAATTCTTTCCCCGAACACAATTCCACCAGAAAATCACATACCCCTTCACTGATCACTTGAGCAAGCACGGTTTCGTTATTTTCAGTATCCTGATAATTTTGTTGAAAGTGCATTAATTCATGTATGGTAAGTCCCGGAAGGTCTGAAACCTTCATAATCGCTTCTTTTTGCCAATTAGTTAATCCTGCGGTAGGCATTGAGTCCGATCTGCCATACATATCACCTCCAACAAACATTCCCATTTCAGTTGCTGTTCCACCAGAGTTTAAAATACCCGGTACCACATATACTTTTGGAAAAACGGCTTTAGGGTAAATATCTTTAAAATTACGCATCCATCCGGCAGTTTTCGATTTTAAAGCGTTAATGCTATCCTGATTAAACTGATTTTTTAAGTAATGGAAGTAATCGGGCGAGGCATTAATCATTTGTCCATACATATTGTTCAAATTTATATAGCGCACCACATAAAAATCACGCAACTCTCTTGGTCCTTTAAAAATAAATTCTTTAAAGATATGTTTGGCATTGGCAGTATCTTCCGCAGCTTGTTCAAAATAGTCCCAAAAAAGGGTCATTGAACCCATTTCCATACTATAATTAGAAACATCCTGAAGCTGCAGTTGTATGGAGTCTAATCTCATTTGAAGATCCCGCCACAGAGGCATATCCATATTATTTTTTATACCATGTAGTTTAGAGATTATTTTTGGGTTGGCCATGCCATTGTCTATAGCCTTGTGCAATAAAATAGCTACAGAATCTGATTGCCCGGCCTGAGCATATAGCGAGGCCGCTTCTACATATAATTCCGAAGACTTCAGATCTCGATTGGCATTTACCAACTTATAGGCAAAAGTATTGTAAGCCCCGGTACTATCCAGTTGCTCATAATCTTCGTAGAGCAGGTTTAAATCGGGCAAATAAAGCTTTTTTACAGCTTCTTTGTCTGTTTCGTTTCCAGCTTCGCAGGAATTCAAAAAAGGGGTGAGCAGAATGATGAAGATAAAGACTCGGGGAAGGTTTCTTCTATTCATGATGTTTGTTATTCTCTAAAAACTCGATTTGGAAATACAATTATACTTTCATGTCCATTTGCTCCTACAGCCGCAACACCAAAAAAGGAATTGTCAATGACTATTCCATCTAATGTAAAGGAATTAATATCTCCAACATAACGACTGTGATCCCATGTAGGTGATGTGGTATCCCGCCAGTATATTTTGTAACCAGTGGCTCCTTCAGACTTACTCCATTTTAATTTTACCGAAGCTTGAACTATACCTCCAATTTGCACTTCCTCCGGAGCAGGGGGAGCAGAGGCAATTGATGCTAAATTTATGGCGTTAACTGCCGTAAGTTTTTTCGCATACTCAAAATTTACATGTTCCAATACGTCGCCGTAGGCTATTCCATTTTCCATTCTGATATCCTGATGTTGCTGGGTATAATTTTCATGTGCTTCCATTATCCGGATACCGGCAAAACCAGCATCATTAAATGGTCTGTGATGTCCCCCTCTTCCAAAACGATCCAGTCTGTAAATTAGTATTGGATTCATTTCAGGCATATACATTTTAGTTGTTTTATAAACATATCTTGCTAATTGGCGGGAAATTCCATCTACTTCTCCTCCATAGAATCTTCTTGCTTTACGCTGTTGTTCTGTTTCTGTAGGAGGTACGGGTTCTGAAAAAATTCTAAAATCGCGATTGCTCACTACCCCGTCTACACCACTTATATTCCCAATCATATCATTGTTCAATATCCCCAATATTTCCCATCCTTGTTGTTTGGCATAAGCCGCAAGACCTTTTCCGCCAAATAGTCCTTGCTCTTCACCCGATAGTCCTACATAAATAATACTGCTCTCAAAATTGTATTTGCTTAATACTCTTGCGGCTTCAATGGCACCGGCCATACCGCTGGCATTGTCATTTGCTCCCGGGGCATCTGAAGTGAAATCAGTTGGATCACTTACCCTGGAATCAATATCCCCACTCATTATAATAAACTTATTGGGGTATTTAGTTCCGCGCTGAATAGCCACAACATTTACCACCCAAACGTCGTGGACAATACGATCGTTCTCACCTTCTTTTATTAAATCTTTTTGGTAAAACACTTCCAGACAATTATTACATCCTTCGGAGATTTTTTCAAACTCACTTTTTATCCAGCGTCTTGCTGCGCCAATCCCCCTCGTCGCTGAGGTTGTATCACTAAGGGTGTGCCTGGTTCCAAAGTTCGTCAGCGTTGTCACATCATTTTTTATACGCTTGGATGAAACATTATCAATGATGTCATATAAGCGGGAATCACTTTGAGAATAGGTTAGTGTTGACAATAGTATTAGTAATAGAGTAGCATATTTTTTCATAGACTATAAAATTTATGAGGGATTAGTTTCCAATTAATTCAACAAAAATACAACTAGGATTTTGAACTTGGGCCATATTTTAGTTTAGTGGACCTATATATGTCATTCACCTATAGGGATACACTTCACTTTTGTTCTAAAACTACATCAGGCATAGGTTCAAAAATAAAAGTCAGTGTTATCATAGTATTATTTTTTTAATATATCGGGATTAAATACTACTTGTTAGGTAATTTTAGGCATAAAAAGTATGATTGCTATTTAATAAACTTTTTCAGCATACCGCGTACTCCGGAAACACTTTCAATATAATATTTAGCCTGGGTGTTTTGCATCCCTACCTTAACGGTCACGGCCTCTTCAGGTAGTTCCTGAAACATAAATTCATCTGTCCAATCATCCCCAATTGCAAAAATAAAGTCATAATCCTCCTGCGCTAACACTCGCATTGCCGCCCTACCTTTATTAACATTACTACTCTTTATTTCCATTACTTTGTTGCCATTGAGTACGCTAATATCATCATTGCCAATAAGACTCGTAAGTACTGTATTCAATTCAGTAGCCCTGTTGGCTCCAAAGTCGGGATCTGTATTTCTGTAATGCCAGGCAAGGGAATAATTCTTTTCTTCTATAAAGGAACCAGGGGTTCTGTCTACAAATGATTCCAATACCGGATATATTTTTTCCATCCAGTCTTTTTTAACATTTTCCAGCATTCTAAATTCCTCACCTTGTTCTGAAATCCAAACCCCATGTTCCACTATCATATTATATTTTTTAGGCAAAAACCAGCGAGCAAAAGTTTCTTTATCTCGTCCGCTTATCAAATAGATATCGTTGCCTTCCTTTTCGCTTAATTGGTCTAACAAATCATATAACTCTTTATCCGGACTTGCTTTTTGCGGATCAATTTTAAAACCGGCTAATGTACCATCATAGTCGATAAAAAAAAGCTTCTTTTTAGCTTTTTGGTAATCTTGAAGCACTCCTTTTAAAAGGGTTTCAGTAAGACGTTTTGAAACATTGGCCGTATCCCGGTCTTTTTGGCCCTGTAATGAGGTCATAAAATCATTGGCCCATTTCTCAACATTATAGCGTTCAAGCCGGGTTTGAAGTATTGCATTTCTTCTTTTTTGTTCTTCCAATGGCATATTGATTGCCTTGAATAATGTATCTGCAATCTGTTCAAAATTATTGGGATTAATAAGCAGAGATTCATTCATTTCATTAGCTGAACCCGCCATTTCACTCAAAATAAGAACGCCGGTTTTATCTGTTCTTGTCGCAATATATTCTTTAGCAACCAGATTCATTCCGTCCCTGATGGGGGTCAACCAGGCAATATCACTCGAAGTGTATAGATCAATTAAATTCTCAAAAGGGAGTGATCTGTAAAAATACCAGATGGGTGTCCAGCTAACCGTTGATAATTCACCATTAATTCGGCCTACGAGCTCATCAATCTCCTTTTTTAAAAGTTGATATTGAGGGACATTGGAACGGGAAGGCACCGCTAAAATTATAAGTCTGATCTTTTCTTTGTATTCGGGATATTTATCTAGAAAATATTTGAACGCATGTAATCGCTTGGCGATACCTTTGCTATAATCCAGACGATCAATTGACAAAATTAATTTAGCATCCGGACTTGATTTTTTATGAAGATCTAGCCTGCGTTGTAAATCAGATTGCTGGTCTTCGGTATTCTGTTGATGAGTTTTAGCTGCCTCACTAAATTTTTCATAGTCAATTCCCATGGGAAAAGAATCGACCTTAACAATCCGGTTGTCCACATAAATATCATTAAAACTAACTTCTGCACCCAACAACCTTCTTACGGAACTCAAAAAGTGTCGTTCATAATCATAGGTATGAAAACCAATTAAATCTGAACCCAGTAAGCCTTCCAGAACCTCTTCACGCCATGGTAATGTCCGGAAGATCTCATATGAAGGAAATGGAATATGCAGAAAGAAGCCTATGGACAAATTGGGTCGCCTTTCCCTAACCATTTTTGGCACCAACATTAATTGATAATCGTGTATCCAGATGGTATCCTCTTCACCAGCTTTTTCTATAATAGCATCGGCAAATTTTTGATTAACCGACTTATATGTCAGCCAGCTATCCAGTTCAAATTCAGCATACTCTAAAAAATAATGGAATAAAGGCCAGATTGTTCGATTGCTGAATCCAAAATAAAATCCGTTTACCTCCTCTTCTTTGAGATTAACCTTGGAAGAACCATGTTCTGCAAGTGCTTTATCTATTTTAGGTGCCAGTTCCTTTGGAATTTCTTCATCTGTGAGGCCACTCCACCCAATCCAAAGACTGTCTCCCCCCGAATGAACAGATTTCATGCCAGTAGCCAAACCTCCAACACTTGGTATTGCATTAATGTTCCCATTGCTAATTTGCAATTGAACGGGGAGTCTATTTGAGATTATGATAGTTTTGCTCATGTATTGAATAAAATTACGGGGATTTGATTTTTATTTTTCTAAATTTCGTCAAATTGCAGTGCAATAACAATTATTAAGGAACTTTTAGCGGATAATTCAATTATGGACAATTTAGATTATGGTATTATCGGAAATTGCAGGAGTGCAGCATTAATTTCCAAAACAGGTTCCCTAGAATGGTGTTGTTTACCTGAATTTGATTCCTCATCTGTTTTTGCAAAGATACTGGATGATAAAATTGGTGGCAGCTTTGAAATTCATGTTTCTGAAGAGTATTCAATAAGCCAGCGATATAAGAAAAACACAGCTATCCTGATTACCAGGTATTCAGATGGAGACAATATATTTGAACTGCACGATTTTATGCCAAGGTATTATGCAGAAAATGGAAAATATCATGCACCCCCCGAGTTAGCTCGGTATGTGAGACACATCAAGGGAAACCCCAGATTTAAAGTACTTTATGATCCAAAACTGGAGTATGCAATAGGGGAGACCCGGTCTTATGTAAAAAAGAATTTTATTGTTAGCCTTACAGACAATGAAAAATTTGATACCGTCTTTTTATATACCTCATTTAATAAAAATGCCGTACTCGAGGGAAGGGAGCTCGAGGTCACAAAAAACGGGTACTTTTTATTAACTTATAATGAGAAGATATTACAGCCCGATTCAAGGAAAATTTATTTAGATCTGGAAAATACCAAAGTCTATTGGCTCAACTGGACCAACAGGACTCCGACTTATAATCAGTATAATAAGGAAATTACAAGAAGTGCAATAACACTTAAACTATTGAGCTACGATAAATCAGGGGCAGTACTCGCTGCTGCCACCACATCATTACCCGAAACCATAGGCGAAGTAAGAAATTGGGACTATCGTTTTTGCTGGATAAGGGACGCCTCAATGGTTATTAAAGTAATGGCCCAATTAGGGCATAAGAACGTGGCCCGGAGATACCTTCAGTTTATTATTGATCTTATTCCTGATAAAGATGAGAAACTTCAGATAATGTACGGCATAAACAAGGAAAAAAACCTTACCGAAGTGACTCTGGATCACTTAAGCGGATATAAAGGTTCCAAACCCGTGCGCGTTGGTAATGCTGCCTATAAGCAAAAGCAAAATGACATCTATGGTATTCTTATGGATGTAATTCACGCTCAGTTGGTAAAATTTAGTACCAATATAGAGAACGGGGAGGAATTATGGGGCATAACCAAAGGTATTGTCTGGATCGTATCGAGACACTGGAAAGAGGCCGATAAAGGAATTTGGGAATTGAGAACGGAAGAAAGGCATTTTACTTTTTCTAAAGTGCTTTGCTGGGTGGCTATTGACCGGGCTATAAAAGTTGCCAGGATACTTAAAAAAACCCGGAAACTTGAAAAATGGATAAAATTAGAACAGGAAATAAAAGAAGATATTTATTCCAATTCCTGGAACAGCGAGGTTAATGCATTTACCCAGTCTTATGGATCCATGCACTTAGACGCCTCTGTTTTATTGATGGAATCTTATGGATTTATTCATGCTAAGGATCCTAAATTTGTAAGCACAGTTTTAGCAATTGAAAAAGAGCTAAGCAATGATGGATTATTATATAGATATAAAAATGAGGACGACTTTGGATTACCTTCATCCTCATTTACTATTTGTACGTTCTGGTTTATTAACAGCCTTTTTAAGATAGGAGAAGAAGAAAGAGCACAACAACTTTTCGATAAGTTATTAAGCTATAGCAATCATTTAGGGCTTTTTAGTGAAGATATTGATTTCAAAACAAAAAGGTTACTGGGAAATTTCCCTCAGGCCTACTCGCATTTGGCCTTAATAGAATGTGCTGTAAATTTTGCGAACAAGGCCAGTGAAGAAAAAGTATTGGAATCTATGCGCTGACAATTGGCCGGTAATGGAAGTGTCAAGTGCTTTTTGAGTTAGAAGATTTATGAATTTAATAAAAAAACAGTTTTACTTTTTATTTTTTCGATCAATTCTTTAAAGTATTCTTCATGGGTAAATAGATTCATAATTTTGGCCCTTAGGTAAATAATTCCTTTAATTTTTGTTTGCACAATATAGAAGTTACCTTCTTCGAGTAAATCTTGCCGAATTGATGCATTGATTTTATTGAGACTTGAGAAATCTTTGTCTTTATTGATAATTCTGAAACAAATGATATTAGACATTGAAGTTGTCTCTAACAAGTGTAACAAATAGGTAATGTTTCTGTAAATTTGTAGGATCATATTAAAAGGTAAAAATCATGAAATGGAAACATGTTTTTAGTAGTTTTCTAATAGTATTACTATTGTGGTCTTGTAAGCAAAAAGTAATGCCTGAAGAGACTGCTTTAGTCACGGAAAAGGAATTTGAATATGTAGTAGATCAGTTTGCAGACCTGAGAATACTCCGTTATCAGGTTCCTGGCTTTGAGGATCTCACTTTAAAAGAAAAAAAATTAGTTTATTACTTAACCCAAGCTGGTTTAGCTGGCAGGGATATTATTTGGGATCAGAATTACAGGCATAATCTAAAAATAAGGACAGCATTGGAAAACATTTACACCACTTTTGAAGGTGATAAATCGACCTTTGACTGGAATTCATTTGATGTGTATTTAAAACGAGTATGGTTCTCCAACGGAATTCATCATCATTATTCCAATGATAAAATAAACCCTGGTTTTTCTAAAGAATATTTAAACTATTTACTTGCAGAAACCAATACGAAACTGGAAGGAGAGGCTTTTGAGGTTATTTTTAATGAAGTGGATAGTAAAAAAGTAAACAAAAAGAAAGGAGTTGATAATGTGGCCTCCTCAGCAGTTAATTTTTATTCCCCTGATATCACCGATGCGGATGTGGATACCTTTTATAAAACCGCATATAAAGGTCCTGAGGGTCGGCCAATAGAAACTGGTTTGAATTCTACGCTAGTGAAAGAGAATGGCAAATTGGTAGAAAAGATATGGAAATCGGGAGGGTTGTATGGCACAGCTATAGACGAAGTAATCAAATGGTTAGAAAAAGCGCGGACTGTAGCTGAAAACGAAAAACAAGCCAAGACTTTGGGATTACTAATCGAGTATTACAAAACAGGAAGTCTTGACAAATGGGATGCATACGCTATGGAATGGGCGACTTCAACTCAGGGTAATATAGATTGGATAAATGGCTTTATAGAAGTTTATAACGATCCCAAGGGTTACAGGGGATCTTACGAGAGCATAATTGAAATTAACGATTTTGATATGTCAAAAAAAATGGCTGTACTCTCGGAAAACGCCCAATGGTTTGAAGATAATTCTACCTTAATGGAAGAACATAAAAAGGATAATGTAGTTGGTGTCTCTTATAAGACCGTTAATGTTGCCGGTGAGGCGGGTGATGCCTCTCCAAGCACTCCTATCGGCGTAAATCTCCCTAATAATAATTGGATACGCCAAAAACATGGCAGTAAGTCTGTGTCATTAGGAAATATAGTTGATGCGTATAGTAATGCCGGAGGTAGTGGCAGATTAAAAGAGTTTGCTAATGATGAGGAGGAGATCAGGCTTGAAGAAAAATATGGTAAACTGGCAGATAAATTACATACCGCATTGCACGAAGTAATAGGTCATGCTTCGGGACAAATAAACCCGGGGGTAGGACAACCTAAGGAGACCTTAAAAAATTATAGATCAACTATTGAAGAGGGCAGAGCAGACCTGGTTGGTCTGTATTTTGTTATGGATCCTAAGCTGGAGGAATTGGGTCTGGTAGAAAACTGGGAAGAAACTGCCAAAGCCTCATATGATGAGTATATAAGAAATGGTTTGATTACGCAATTGATAAGAATTGAATTAGGAGATGATGTGGAAGAGGATCACATGGTGAACAGACAGTGGGTATCAGCCTGGGTATTTGAAAAAGGCAAACCCAACAATGTCATAGAAAAAGTAACCAGGGACGGTAAGACCTATTATAACATCAATGATTACAAAGAACTACGTGGATTATTTGGAGAATTATTGCGTGAAACTCAAAGGATAAAGTCTGAAGGTGATTTTGAAGCTGCTCAGGAATTGGTAGAAGGTTATGGAGTTAAAGTTGATCAGGCATTACACGCGGAAGTGCTGGATAGGAATGCGCAATTTAAGTCTGCACCCTATAGCGGATTTGTTAACCCCGTACTGGTTCCAACTGCTAATGAAGAAGGTGAGATTATTGAAGTTGAATTAGTACAGCCTGCAAGTTTTGAGGAACAGATGTTAAACTATTCAGCAAGCTATGGTTTTCTTATTTCTAAGAATTAAACAAATAGTAATTTTAGGAGACTTTAATAAAAAAAAACCGCTCAATTGAGCGGTTTTTTTTATTCCAAAATAAATTGATTGTGATTAATCAAAAGTATAGGCATTATCCGAGGCCACCTTTTCCGCTATTTGCATTCGGAGAGCCGCAACATTAGGCTGATTGGTATACTTTGTAAAACGCTTTAATCCCATAAGCATCATTCGTTGTTCATCACCCTCTGTAAATGAGACTATTGCTTCCTTGCCTTTTTGAATTACTGTATCCACTGCATTGTATAAATACAGCCTGGACATCGCAATTTGTGTAGCCTGGTTCTCTTCCCCGAATCTTTGGGCATTTTTCTCTGTTCTAAGAATTGTAGATTCGGCCATATATATTTCTATTAATATGTCTGATGCAGCCAATAACACTTGTTGGTGTTTTTCCAGATCAGTGCCAAATTTTTGTACTGCACTTCCGGCTACCATCAGAAATACCTTCTTAAGTCGGGCGATGATATCGTTTTCTTCCGAAAAGAGTTTAGAATAATCAGGGGTATCAAAAGAGGGTATGCCCATAAGTTCTTCGGCCACCTTCGTTGCCGGGCCCAATAAATCTACATGGCCTTTCATTGCTTTCTTTACCAGCATACCAACCGCTAACATCCTGTTTATTTCATTAGTTCCTTCATAAATACGTGCTATACGGGCATCTCTCCAGGCTGATTCCATTGGGGTATCTGCGCTAAAACCCATGCCGCCAAAGATCTGGATACCTTCATCTGTAGTTTGTTGGACATCTTCAGATACAGCCACTTTTAGTATAGAACATTCTATGGCATATTCCTCAACGCCTTTTAGTTCAGCTTCCTGGTGTGAATTGCCTTCAGCAACACGTATGGCTATCCTATCTTCAATATTCTTAGCTGCTCTATAGCTGGCAGATTCTCCAGCATAGGCATTCGTTGCCATTTGCGCAATCTTTGCTTTAATAGCTCCGAAATTTATGATTGGGGTTTTAAATTGAATCCTTTCATTGGCGTAATTAACCGCTTCACCCAGCACTCTCCTTTGAGCTTCCAGACAAGCTGCAGCCAACTTTATTCTTCCAATATTCAAGGCATTCATTGCAATCTTAAATCCATTCCCTCGTTCCGATAGCATATTTTCAACGGGGACTTTAGTGTCGCTAAAAAATACCTGTCGGGTGGAGGAGGAGTGAATACCTAATTTTTTTTCTTCATCTCCCATCGTGATTCCATTTGAAGGATCATTTTCAACAATAAAGCCTGTAATGTTTTTATCATCTCCTATTCTGGCAAAAACAATAAATAATTTACAGAAACCCGCATTGGAAATCCACATTTTTTGACCGCTAATTTGATAGTGCTTTCCGTCTTTGGATAATACAGCCTTGGTTTTTCCGGAATTTGCATCTGATCCTGCACCTGGTTCTGTAAGACAGTAAGCTCCGAACCATTCACCTGATGCCAGTTTGGGTACATATTTCTTTTTTTGCTCTTCTGTACCGTAAAGGGTTATTGGCATGGTGCCTATGCCCGTATGCGCTCCAAAGGCCGTACTAAATGAACCTGTAGCGCCGGATATATAATCACATACCAACATTGTAGAAACGAATCCCATACCGAGACCGCCATATGCCTCGGGAACAGCAACACTTAAAAGACCCAGTTCACCGGCCTTACGCATGCACTCTTCGGTAAAGGCATAATCCTTTTTTTCAAATCTTTCCCAATGTGCCCACAATTCACGATCTACAAAATCCTTGGTGCTTTCACGCATCATTTTTTGCTCTTCGGTCAGATCTTCAAGCGTAAAAATATCTTCGCATTTTGTTTCTTTAACCAAAAACTGACCTCCACGTAAGATATCTTTGTTAATTGTATCTGTACTCATTTTATATCTCTTTAATTGTTGTTAATTTAAAAACTCGTAGATACCAGCTGCACCCTGGCCTGTTCCTACACACATGGTTACCATTCCGTATTTACCTTTCATATCGCGTTTGCGCATTTCATCAAATAATTGAACAGAAAGTTTTGCTCCTGTGCAACCCAGCGGATGACCCAGTGCAATAGCACCCCCATTTACATTAACCAGATCCTGATTAAGGTTTAATTCTCTTATAACTGCAAGGGATTGAGAGGCAAAAGCCTCATTAAGCTCTATTAATGAAATAGCATCCTGCTTTAAACCTGCTTGTTTTAATGCCTTAGGAATTGCTTTTACAGGACCAATTCCCATGATTCGGGGTTCTACACCGGCAGCGGCATAATTTACCAGACGGGCAATTGGTTCTAACTTTAACTCTTTGACCATTTCCTCACTCATCACCATTACAAAAGCTGCACCATCACTCATTTGTGAAGAATTACCTGCAGTAACACTGCCACCTGCTGCAAAAACAGGTCTTAATTTGGCAAGAACTTCTTTGGAAGTATCTGCTCTTGGGCCTTCATCTTTATTCACGATGTAGGAATTTGTTTCTTTCTTACCTGCAGAATTAACAAAGGTGTGTTCTACTTCAATGGGCACAATTTGTTCCCGGAACTTATTTTCCTTTTGTGCTTTCAAGGCTTTCATGTGAGAGTTGTATGCAAAATCATCCTGATCTTCCCTCGATACCTTAAATTGTTTTGCAACAGCCTCGGCTGTTAAACCCATGCCCCAGTAATAATCTTCATGTCCTTCTTTTGCGATTTCGTAATCGGGGGTTGGCTTGTATCCCCCCATTGGGATATAACTCATGCTTTCCGCTCCCCCGGCTATGATGCAATCAGCCATGCCCGACTGTATCTTCGCTGTGGCTATACCTATGGTTTCCAGTCCAGAGGCACAATATCGGTTTACCGTAACACCGGGCACATCATCTATCTCTAATCCCATTAAGGATATCAGGCGAGCCATATTAAGACCTTGCTCAGCTTCGGGCATTGCATTGCCTACAATGACATCATCGATTCTTTTTTTATCGAGTTGTGGCAACTCGTTCATCATATATGCGATGGTCTCTGCCGCCAATTCATCAGGTCTTTTAAAACGAAATAATCCTCTTGGTGCTTTGCCAACTGCTGTTCTGTACGCCTTAACGATATATGCTGTTTTCATTTTTTTAATTTCTAAGTGGTTTACCTGTTTTTAACATGTGCTGAATTCGTTCCAATGTTTTTCTCTCAGTACAGAGCGATAAAAAGGCCTCTCTTTCCAAATCCAATAAGTATTGCTCACTGACAAGACTCGCTTCAGATAAATCTCCTCCGGCCATTACATAAGCTAATTTATCAGCAATTTTTTTATCGTGTTCACTAATATAGTGACCTGCTTCCATAGAATCCGTTCCTACAAGGAACATGCCTAAAGCCTGTTTCCCCAATACCTTTACATCTTTTCTTTTAATGGGTTGGGTATAACCTCCTTCAGCCAAAAGTTTTGCCTGCGCTTTAGCTGTTGCTATTTGCCGGTCTTTATTTACGACAATAATGTCTTTTCCTTTTTGCAGGATACCTAAATCATATGCTTCATATGCAGAAGTAGACACTTTGGCCATTCCAATAGTCAGAAAATATTCCTGCAGCACATTTAATTCTACATCATTCTTCTTGAATGTGTCAGATGCCCTCAATGCCATTTCTTTAGAACCACCCCCACCCGGTATGACACCAACTCCAAATTCGACCAATCCAATGTAGGTTTCTGCTGCTGCCACAACTTTATCGGCATGCAGTGATAGCTCACATCCCCCGCCCAGGCACATTCCATGAGGCGCTGAGACTGTTGGGATAGCAGAATAGCGCATGCGCATCATTGTATCCTGAAAGTATTTAATAGCCATATTCAATTCATCGTACTCCTGTTCTACAGCCATCATGAATATCATTCCTATATTTGCTCCAACAGAAAAGTTAGCTGCCTGGTTGCCTATAACAAGCCCTTGAAAATCCTTCTCGGCAAGGTCTACTGCTTTGTTTAAACCAGACAATACATCTCCTCCAATAGTATTCATTTTAGATTGGAATTCTACATTGAGTATTCCATCACCAAGGTCTTCTATAACAACGCCGCTATTTTTAAATACTTCATTAGATTTTCTTATATTATCTAAAATAATAAAGGCATCCTGGCCGGGTACCTTAGCCATAGTCTTCTGAGGAATATCATAAAAATAGGTGGCTCCGTCCTTAACACTGTAGAATGAAGAAGCACCTGAGTCCTTGAGCTCCTTAATCCATTTGGCCGGACTATGTCCCTCTTCTGCAATCATTTTCAAGCCATTCTCCAAACCAATGGCATCCCATATTTGGAAAGGCCCGTGCTCCCAGCCAAAACCGGCTTTCATAGCATCATCAATTTTGTATAATTCATCTGTTATTTCCGGGATGCGGTGAGAAACATAGGCAAAAAGTGCTGCAAAGCTTTTACGGTAAAAGACGCCGGCTTTATCCTTGCCATTTACCAAAACTTTGAAACGATCAATAACTTTGTCTATGGGTTTGGTAATTTCCAGTGTGGCGAAATTCGCTCTCTTTTTTGGTCTGTAATCCATAGTATCCAGATCCAGGCTAAGAATGTCACTTTTACCGTCCTTTGTCTTTACCTTTTTATAGAATCCCTGACCTGTTTTACTACCCAGCCATTTGTTGTCCGACATGGTCTGGATAAATTCCGGTAATTGAAATAATTCATGTTGTTCATCATCTGTACAATTTTCATAGATACCATTGGCCACATGCACTAAAGTGTCGAGCCCTACAACATCCACTGTTCTGAAAGTTGCAGATTTTGGTCTGCCAATTACAGGCCCCGTTAGCTTATCTACTTCTTCAACTGTAAGCCCTAATTCTTTGACCATATGAAATAAGCTCTGAATGCTAAAAATCCCAATTCTGTTGCCTATAAAGGCAGGCGTATCCTTTGCAATTACAGATGTTTTTCCAAGAAATTTTTCACCATAACTATTTAAAAAGTCCAGCACAGATTGTTTGGTTTTCGGCCCAGGAATAATTTCAAAAAGCTTTAAATAACGAGCAGGATTAAAGAAATGGGTACCACAAAAATGTTCCTGGAAATCATCACTTCTTCCTTCACTCATGAATTTAATGGGAATACCAGAGGTGTTAGAGGTTATCAATGTTCCCGGACTTCTGTGTTTTTCGAGGTTCTCGAATACCGTTTTCTTAATATCCAGGCGTTCCACAACCACTTCGATAATCCAATCTACCTGTCCTACTTTTGCTATGTCATCTTCAAGATTCCCGGTGGTAATTCTACCGGCGAAATCTGAATGATAGATAGGAGATGGCTTTGATTTTAATGCCACTGTTAAGGAATCATTGACAATTCTATTTCTTACGGCTTTATCTTTAAGTGTAAGTCCTTTTGATTTTTCCTTTTCATTAAGTTCCCTGGGAACAATATCTAATAATAGGACTTCAACTCCAATATTAGCAAAGTGACAGGCAATTCCGCTACCCATTATACCGGAACCTATAACAGCTACCTTTTTAATATGCTTATTCATTGATGATGATTATTTAATTTGGTATTCCGACTATATATTTTTTTCTCAGTAATAAGACTGTTTATGGTTTCCATAACTTCAAAAAAGTTGTTCAGCTGTCCCTCACTAACATTTTCCTTAACTACGTCATTAAACCGTAAAACAACATCTTTGGAATCTTTACGCTTTTCAAGACCAAAAGGGGTAAGATGTATTAAAACGCCACGCCCATCATCCGGATTAGGTTTGCGGATAATTAGCCCTTTTTCTTCCATGCTTTTTAGTATTCGGGACAGGCTGGTGGCCTCCATTCCCATTTTAGGACCCAGGGATGTGGATGGTGTACCGGTTTTAGGATCTATGCTTAGCAGCGTAAAGCCAACGGCCATAGTTGTGCCAAAATGCTTGGCTTCTTCATTATACATTTTAGCAACGGATTGCCAGGTAGCGCGCAAGGCATAATCTATTGTTATATCCTTCATGAAATCTTCAATTGTACCTCAAAGATATAAAAATTTATTATGCATGCATAATAAATTTACAAGAATAGCCTGTTGATTTTAAAAGAAATTTAGGTCAAATTAAGTTGTTCAGATTCCTTTAAGAGGAAGCATCCACTCTTAATGCCCATATATTTGATTGTAGAGAGCCGTATACTTTTCTTTAATAATCTTTCGGCGAAGTTTCATAGTAGGAGTGAGGTGGCCTCCGTCAACACTCCATACATCGGGGGTAAGTCTAAACTCCTTAATTTTTTCCCATTTGGCAAATTTTTCATTGGCGTGATCAACTTCTTCCTGAAATCTGGCCAAAACTTTTGGATTAACAACACATTCCGTATTGGTTCCCAGACTTAGCTTATGCCTTACCGCCCATTCCCCCAAGAATTCAAAATTGGGTTGGATCAGCGCAGCGGGCATTTTCTCACCATCGCCAACAACCATAATTTGTTCGATAAATCTGGATTGTTTAAACCGGTTTTCCATTACCTGAGGTGCTACATATTTGCCTCCGGAAGTTTTAAACATTTCCTTTTTTCGGTCTGTAATCCTGAGGAAACCATCGGCATCAATTTCACCAATATCACCTGTATGAAAAAATCCATCCTTTAATACTTCAGCGCTTTTTACCGTATCTCTGTAATAGCCCATCATAACCTGAGGCCCCTTAATGCAAATTTCTCCATCAGCTTCAATCTTTACCTCAGTGCGCCCTATTGGTTTACCTACGGTTCCAATCTTAAAACCATTATTGCGCATGTCATTTACGGAGATAACCGGAGAGGTTTCCGTTAGTCCGTAACCTTCCATAAGACCCATTTCAGCAGCATTAAAAATTCTGGCTAATCTGGGTTGCAAGGCCGCACTACCAGATGCAATAAGACTAAGATTACCCCCAAGTCCGGCTTTCCATTTGCTAAAAATTAATTTACGTGCCAGTTTGAGTTGTTGCTCATACCACCATCCGTTTTGGCCATATGGCTCATATCTAAGCCCTACTTTTACTGCCCAAAAAAACAAGAATTTCTTTATGCCTTTTAAGTCAGCGCCCTTTGCAATTATTTTATCATAAACCTTTTCTATAAGTCTGGGAACAGCAGTCATGACATGGGGCTCAACCTCCTTTAAATTTTCACTAATCGTTTCAAGTGATTCAGCGAAATATATAGAAACACTTCTATACTGATACAAATACATTAGCATTCGTTCATAAATGTGGCAAACTGGCAAGAAGCTCAACGCTTTAACTGTACCATCGGCAATGGGTAATCTGGACGAACTTTCCAAGGTATTACTCACTATGTTATCATGGGATAGCATAACCCCTTTTGGCCTTCCCGTGGTGCCGGAAGTATAAATTAATGTGGCCAGGTCTTTGGGTTTTACGGAGTCTTTAAGTTTTTCTACTTCAGTCTGGTTTGACTCGTCTTTTCCAAGTTGTAATAGTTCCTTCCAGTTCTTACATTCCCCGAGTTCATCAAAAGAATATATTTCCTTTAAGGAAGGAACTTTATCCTTAACCGCCTTGACTTTCTCATAAACCTCACTGCAGGATACAAAACAATAAACACATTCTGCATGGTTAAGGACATAAGCATAATCCTCTTCAGAAATCGTGGGATAAATAGGCACATTTTGGGCCCCTAACTGTAAAATACCAATATCCATTATATTCCATTCTGTTCGGTTGGTCATGGATATCAGTGCAATCTTGTCATTGGGTTTTACACCTAATTTTAGTAAAGCCCTGCTCACTGTATTTGCCTTATTTATATACTCCCTAGTAGAAGTGGCAATCCACTCCCCATTATATTTTGTAACCAGGGAATTCTTTAGATCGAATTTTTCTAATTGGTAATAAGGAAAATCAAAAAGACGTGTTATATCTTGCATACTCAATTTCTGAATTGTAATTGCAAAATAAGAAAAGGTAACGGTATTTAATACGGAATTACTAAAAAAAGACCTTAATTTATTATAATTTGTTAATAGAATGCAATCTCATAATAAATAGGATCTTAAAAGGTCACTTCATTATTTAGTGCAAATGAAGTTTCATTCCTTCATGGGATGCAATGAACCCTAGTTTTTCATAAAATTTCACGGCCGTATCCCTTTTTTTATCCGTAGTAAGCTGCACTACATGTGCTTCTTTTTGTTTAGCGCGATCTATTGCCCATTGTATAAGCTCCTTTCCAATTCCTTTATTCCTGTAATCCTCATGCACCCTTACGGCTTCTATTTGTGCTCTTATGCCTCCCTGATAAGTTAGATATTGAATAAAACTTAGTTGCAAAGTGCCAATTATATCTCCGGAGTCATTTGACATGACCATTAATTCCTGATTTTGATCCGAATTAATTTTATCAAATGCATTCAAGTACTGCTCAGGTAAAGGTGTTTTGAAGTTTTCTCTTAACCTGCCTAATTCATCGTTAGCTATGAGTTCTACCATAGCTGGTAAGTCCTTTTGTTGGGCCCTGCGAATAATCAAGATACTTCGTTTTGTTTTTCTATCCATTTTCTGGCGTTAGTAAACGCCTCTAACCAGGGTGATATTTTATCGTTTCTATCCTTTGGATAATACGCCCAGTTCCAAGGAAAAATAGAACGCTCAATATGTGGCATGGTCACCAAATGCCTTCCTGTTTTATCGCACATCATAGCAGTATTAAAATCACTTCCATTGGGATTTGCGGGATAGTCACTATAACCATATTTAGCAACGATATCATAATTTTCTTCACTCAATGGAAGACTAAATTTCCCTTCACCATGGGATATCCATACTCCAAGAGTCGTTCCCGAAAGAGAAGCAAGCATTATCGAATTATTGTCTATAACCTTCACGGAGGTAAAACTGCTCTCATGCTTGTGCGAATTATTAAAAGTCATTTTACCATGAACTTCATGTTCAGGATTTACTAATTCTAATTCCATAAAAAGCTGGCATCCGTTGCATATTCCTACCGATAAAGTATCCGTCCTCTCAAAAAAGTTTAGAAGTGACTGCCTTGCCTTTTCATTATATTTAAAAGCACCTGCCCAGCCCTTTGCACTTCCCAAAACATCTGAATTGGAGAATCCGCCTACTGCACCTATAAACTGAATGTCTTCCAGAGTTTCCCTGCCAGCAATAAGATCGGTCATGTGGACGTCCTTGACATCAAACCCGGCAAGGTACATTGCATTGGCCATTTCACGCTCAGAATTACTTCCTTTTTCTCTTAAAATTGCTGCCTTTGGCCGCTTTATATTTTCTGCACTTCTTTCAGGATGAAGATTTTGAAAATATTCAGGGAAGATAAAATTCAGAGGTTGTTTTTTATAATTTCCATACCTTGATTTAGCAAGATTATTGGAGGTTTGCCTTTCGTCCAAGAGATAAGACGTTTTATACCAGATATCGCGTAAACTGTTAATGTTTAAACTTATTTCAGTTTCCTGATTTTTTAAGTTCAATTCCGGTTGTTGGTTAACTTTCCCTATTTTCTTATAATCTATTCCTACCTGCTGCATTTTTATTTCCACTGAATCATCTTTGGCCTGAAAAACCAATCCGGAATTTTCGGCAAAAAGTAATTTGATCGTGTCATTTTCGGCCAGATTTGTAAGATCCAAAGATGCTCCCAGATTAATATCTGCAAAACACATTTCCAAAAGTGTGGTTATCAATCCTCCTGAAGAGACATCATGGCCAGCTACAATTTGTCCATCTTTTATCAATTCCTGAAGTGTATTAAATACATTAATGACATAAGCCGATTCCTTTATAGTAGGGGCTTTATCACCAATTCTATTGAGGATTTGTCCAAAAGAAGATCCGCCTAACTCATATGCATCCTGTGAGATGTTAACATAATAAATACTTCCCGCATTACTTTGAAATACAGGTTCTATTACATTGGTAATATCCGTGCAATTTGCTGCGGCGGAAATTATGACGGTTCCCGGAGAAATAACTTCTTCATCCTTGTATTTTTGCTTCATGGATAATGAGTCCTTGCCGGTGGGGACATTGATCCCAAGTTCAATGGCAAAGTCCGATATAGCTTTAACTGCTTCATACAATCTGGCGTCTTCTCCTTCGTTTCTACAGGGCCACATCCAATTAGCAGAGAGAGCAACCGATTTTAAGCCGTCTTTTAAAGGTGCCCAGACAATATTTGAAAGGGCTTCTGCAATACTGTTCCTGCTACCTGCGACCGGATCGATTAATCCGCTTATTGGGGAATGACCAATAGAAGTCGCAATGCCTTCTCTGCCCTTGAAATCCAACGCCATGACACCACAATTATTCAAGGGTAATTGCAAAGGTCCGGCACACTGTTGTTTGGCAACCTTGCCGCCAACACATCGGTCTACTTTATTGGTTAACCAGTCCTTACATGCAACGGCTTCCAGTTGAAGGACTTGCTCGAGGTAGTCGTGAAAAAATTCTATTTTATAATCTGTTACCTGATATTTCCTGTTGACAGTAATATCATCCATGATGGTTTTTGGAGAGCTGCCAAACATGTCAGAAAGTTCAAGGTCCATTGGCTTAGTTCCTTTTGTTTTGGATTCAAAAGTGAATCTATTGTCTCCGGTAACATCCCCTACATCATAGATCGGAGAGCGTTCCCTATCGGCAATTCTATGTAATAAACCCATATTTTTTGCACCCATTACGAGTCCCATGCGTTCCTGAGATTCATTCCCTATAATTTCCTTGGCAGAAAGTGTAGGGTCTCCAATCGGGAGCATATCCAGATCAATTTTACCTCCTGTCTCTTCTACTAATTCTGATAAACAGTTTAAATGTCCGCCCGCACCGTGATCATGAATAGAAACTATGGGATTCTCTTTGCTTTCCACAAGGCCCCTTATTGCATTGGCCGCGCGTTTTTGCATTTCCGGGTTCGACCTTTGTACCGCATTTAATTCTATAGATGAACTAAATTCACCGGTATCAGCACTTGAAACGGCAGCGCCACCCATTCCTATGCGGTAATTGTCACCCCCAAGAATAACTATTTTATCTCCTTTTTTTGGAATTCCTTTTAGGGCCTGGTCTGCTTTGCCATAACCAATACCTCCTGCAAGCATTATAACCTTATCATATCCCAGTTTTCTGGAATGTTCTTCGTGCTCAAAGGTCAACAAAGATCCTGAAATTAAAGGTTGACCAAATTTGTTGCCAAAATCAGAAGCACCATTGGAAGCTTTTATAAGAATATCCATTGGAGTTTGGTATAACCATGGTCTTTCCTCCATACCATTCTCCCATGACCTGTTTTTTTCCAGGCGTGAATATGAGGTCATATATACGGCGGTTCCTGCGATGGGTAATGAACCTTTACCTCCTGCCAGTCGATCCCGTATCTCACCTCCGGAACCGGTAGCTGCCCCATTAAAAGGCTCTACCGTAGTTGGAAAGTTGTGGGTCTCGGCTTTTAGTGAAATAACAGATTCAAACTCGCTTTCCTGATAGTAGTCTGGTTTATCTGAAGTTTTTGGAGCGAATTGAACCACCTTAGGACCCTTTACAAAAGCCACATTGTCTTTATATGCGGATACAATTTCATTTGGATTTTCCTGAGCTGTTTTTTTTATTAGCTTGAAAAGTGAGGCAGGCATTTCTTTGCCATCAATAACAAAAGTTCCGTTAAAAATTTTGTGCCTGCAATGTTCAGAATTTACCTGACTAAAACCAAAGACCTCAGAATCTGTTAATTTCCGACCTATTTTTTTTGATAATCCTTCAAGATATTCTACTTCATCCGGGCTCAGTGCCAAGCCCTCTTCTTTATTATATTTGGTAATATCATCAATTTCCAAAATGGGGTGAGGTGCCACCTCAATACTATAAATCTCCTGATTTAACCCTTGGTACTTTTCCGAGAGCATTGGATCAAAATCTATAAATTTTTCATCCACCGTTGTAAACTCTTCAATTCTAAGAATTCCAGAAACACCCATATTCTGTGTTATTTCGGTAGCATTAGTACTCCACGGGGTAATCATGGCAGCCCTGGGTCCAACAAAAAAGGCGTCTATAGACGCCACATTTATTCTGGATTGATTCCCAAATAACCAACTAAGTTTCTCAATGTCTGTTTCTGAAAGTTCTTGGTTAGTTTGTACTGCAAAAACTTTAGTGCTGAGGTCTCCAAAGAAATGAATCATGGAACTTATTAAAAATTAGGATTACGAAAGCACAAATTTACATTATTAATATGGGTTTTTTTAAGAGAAAAGTTAACAGTTTTCAAATGCAATTGTTCATTACTTCCTAATCATTCTAGCCATATAGAAACCGTCAAATCCGCTTTCTGAGGCATAAATGTTCACTTCTTTTTCCATAGAGAATACTTTTCCTTCATCTGAATCTAAGAATTGTTTCACCTGCTCCGTATTTTCCTGAGGCAGAATAGAACAAGTAACATATATAAGTTTACCGCCTTCTTTTACCATTTTGCTGTAATTTTTCAGTATTTCCTGCTGTACCTTGATAATCTTGGCCAGAAATTCAGGCTGTAATTTCCACTTGGCATCCGGATTGCGTCTTAGTACGCCCAGGCCTGTACAAGGGGCATCTATAAGCACTCTATCTGCACTTGCAAATAATTTTTTGTAAACCTTGCTGCTGCTTATTACCCTGGTTTCGACATTATGGGCCCCGTCTCTTTTCGCTCTTCTCTTAAGTTCTTTTAATTTATTCTCATATATATCAAGTGCAATAAGTTGTCCTTTGTTTTTCATAAGAGCGGCTAAATGCAAAGTTTTACCGCCGGCTCCTGCGCAGGTATCAATTACCCGTAATCCTGGTTCAACCTGTGTAAAATATCCAACCTGTTGTGATGAGGCATCCTGAACTTCAAAAAAGCCGTCAGTGAATGCCTTCGTTTTAAAAACATTCGTACGCTCTTTTAATTTCAAGGCATCAGGATGACCCTCAATAGTTTCGGTCTCAATACCCTCTTCTAACAGAAGGTTTTTTAAGTTACTTTTAGTGGTTTTAAGTGTATTGGTCCTGAGAATTACCTGTGCCTGTTGATTTAATGCGGCAATTTCCCTTGTCCATAAGTCTTCTCCCAAGGAATTTAGGCCTAATTCTTCTATCCAGTCTGGAATAGATTCTCTGTACTTTCTTATTTTGGAAAGCTCATCGAATTTTCCTTTAATTCGTCTGGTCGGGGTCATTTCGATTTGTTTCCAGTCTGGTAATTGAATTCCCCTAAGTACTGCCCACACGGCAAACAACCTAAATAAGTTTGGTCTGGAATAGGGAGCCACTACTTCTGCAATTTCTGAATAGAGTCGCTTCCAACGCACTATGTCATAAGTGGTTTCAGCAATAAAACCTCTGTCCCTGGAGCCCCATCGTTTGTCGTGCTTCAAAGTTTTTTCCACTACCTTATCGGCATATTCTCCTTCGTTAAATATAAGGTTGAGTGCATCTACCACTGCAAACACCAAATTTCTATGTAATCGCATCTGCAAAATTTAGTAGGCAAAGGTATTGCTTTTAATTTTTAACCAATCAATTACACCTTAGCAACTAAACATAGTTTTTTATTTTTTTTAAACCTGTAAATGCCGTCTCTATTTTTCAGATAGTGCTATATAACGGCAGAATAATCGTTTTTTGCTATCGGCCCAAAATCCGGTTTTATTCCTACATTTACATATGCGCTATATTATCTTATTCATCACATTGTTTGTAATTCATTCCTGCAAGAAGCCTGTTAACAGGCCTTATTTTACAAAGGTTAAGGTTGAAGTACTTTATGAGGATTCATTAAATATAAGAGCAATTGAATTAATGGGAGGTAGTTTAGGTTTTGCCGCCAATGAGGGTGTTTTTGGTACAATTGATCTGCAGACCAAAACAGTTCGGACCAATAGACAAAAATTCGATAGTATTTTGCCCGAATTTAGGGCAATAGCACATACCTCTACCGATTTTTTTATGCTCTCCGTAGCAAATCCTGCCTTGTTATATAAAACAGGCGATAAAGGAAGCATGGAATTGGTTTACACAGAAGAAGGGGAGAACGTTTTTTATGATGCAATGGCTTTTTGGAATGACAAAGAGGGTATCGCTATAGGGGATAATGTTGGAGGTTGCCTGTCTATTATTATAACCAGAGACGGTGGATATAGCTGGACCAAACTCTCTTGCGCCCAATTGCCTGAGGCGCTTGATGGGGAAGGAGCTTTTGCAGCCAGTAACACGAATATTGTTGTTCAGGGAAATAAAGGCTGGATAGGAACAACTAAAGGACGTGTGTTTTATACTGATAACAAGGGATTATCATGGAGCGCGGTACAAACCCCGATCCTTAGAGATAAACCTACTCAGGGTATTTATTCGATTGATTTTTACGATAACTTGCTGGGAATTGCGATTGGAGGAGATTATACAGAGCCTGATAAACGAAAAGCCAATAAGGCGATCAGCCGTGATGGAGGTAAAAGCTGGCAGCTACTTGCTAATAATCAAGAACCCGGTTACAAGAGTTGTATCCGATTTGTTCCTGATTCTGAAGGTAATGAGATTGTGGCCATAGGATTTACAGGAATATCATATTCCCATGATATGGGGATGAATTGGAAGGCTATTTCAAACGAAGGGTTCTACACCATACGATTCCAGAATGATTCGGTGGCATATGCTGCAGGAAAAAATCGCATTGCCAAACTTACTTTTAAATAAAAAGGGAAGTATAAGTACTTCCCTTTTTTATCACCAACAATTTATCCACTTTTTGTGGTAACCAAATCAATACCCAACCAACTATACATTAACTACGATATAGCTACGACCTTTTTTCTTATAAAAAACTCCATGATAAGCATAATACTTCCTGCCACCATATACAACCACTTTATTTCCTAAGGGAAGTTGTCTCACTTTAACTCCCACAGGAGCTGCACACACCATGTATTTTCTTCCTCTGGCTTTGTACCAGACACCTTTGGAAAAATGAAAATTTACTCCTTTATGCACGACAAGTCTTGGTTGGTATAATGTTGTAACAACCGTACCATGTTTAGGATATACTTTTATGTTGCGCTGAGCAGTAATTGTTGAAGTTGTACCAACTAATAAAATAATGATTACTAATAGTTTTAAACTTTTCATAACTTCTTTTTTATTGATTATAGAACTAAGACTATTAATTAAAGTAAAGGTTTAATTAAAGTTTAAATTTTATTGATATTAAAGTAGTTAAATATTATAATTAAAGGGTTTAACTCCTGATTTAACCAACAAAAAAGGAAACCAAAATGTTTCCTCAATTATTCTATATGAGCCCATAATTTATCCACCTCCTTGACGCCTTTGCTGAATTTGTCTCAACAGGCGTTTCCTGAAATCTTCTTCGGCCTTAATTAAAAGAAAGGTTTTTTTAGGTGAAATAACGTCACGAATATTTGACAGGAATACTATATTAAGCTCTTGTTTCTCCCGTTCAAGCTCAATAAACTGATCTAAGAGTTTACTGGCCTCATTCTCGCTTAAGTTCTCAAAATCGGCCATTTTACTTCTTATTTCGACGCGTTCCTTTCTTCGAATTTGAGATAGTGCTTCCTCATGCTCATTGTAAACAGGCCAAAACATTGTAGCCTCTTTACTTGTAAGACCTACACGTTCTGTTATAAATGCAACCTTCAGGGATTTAATTTTGTCCATTCCTGGCCTGTCTTGCCCCGATACTATAGCAACTGTTAAAAATAGCACAGTAAATACCCATATTTTGCCGAAATTATTCATCGATCTCCAAATTTAATTCATCAATATTATCCTCAAGGTAATCTATGATGTTTTCATCATCCAGTTCAATATTCAGAATATCATTTACTTCCATTTCTTCTGTTAGTAGTACCTCCGCAAGTTCGTAACTGCTCAAACCCAGTTCATTTTCTTCGAGGTAAATTTCAATATCTGTTCTGGCCAGATCATCAAAGGTAAAACTACTTTTATCCCTCCATTGAATACTTAGTACTAATAATACAATTGCCGCTACTGAGGCTGCCGCATAAAAGTATTTCTTATAGGCTTGAAGACGTATTACTTTTATTTCCTTTTCAGTTACCTTCTCTAGTACTTCTTTATTTAGAGTATCAAAATAGCCTTCAGGAATTTTAAATCCATCCTTATTAGGAAGACTTGAAGCCTCTTTTGACATTTTGTTTAAAAGATTATCCGTTAAGCCTTCAAAGTAGCCCTCAGGGGTCTTAAATCCACTATTTTTTCTTTTTTTACCCATCCTTATGGTTTGACTCTCGATGTCCTAAAAGGTTTAATATTCGCCGGTTTTATATCATTTTACTTATATATTCCCAATTTACTTTAAATCTAAATATATTAAATAAGCATTACTTCAATTACTCTTCCTTTAAACTGGCTTCAATTTTTTTTACAGCTAAATGATAGGAAGCTTTCAGACCACCTACTGAGGTTTCTAATATCTCCGATATTTCCTCGTACTTTAATTCTTCAAAATACTTCATATTAAAAACCAATTTCTGTTTTTCCGGCAATAAAGCAATTGCCTTTTGTAACTTTAATTGTATTTCATCACCTTCAAAGTATACATCTGCCTGTAAATTATTAGCCAATCTTTCCTGAAGTTCATCATTACTGACCCCTAATTTTTTGGACTTTACTTTAAGGAATGAAAGTGCTTCATTAGTAGCAATCCTGTACATCCAGGAATATAACTTACTATCTCCTTTAAATTTATCAATATTTCTAAAGACCTTAACAAATGTATTCTGCAATACATCATCCGTGTCGTCATGATCTATCACAATTCTACGAATATGCCAGTACAAGCGTTCTTTGTAAGTATTAATGAGTACCTCAAAGGCTTTGGCCTGGGTATCTTTCTGCTTTAAATTTTCTATTAAGGTTTCTTCGGCGATCAAAGCAAATACTTATTTATTTAAGACTGCGTTGAATTTAAAAGGTTTAATTGCATTTTAAATTTATATTACGCCCAGTGTTTGCATATCTACCAAGTTTTTATACATACCACTTGATTTTAGCAGTTCTTTATGAGACCCTTGTTCTACAATCTTTCCTTTCTGTAACACAACAATAGTATCCGCATTTTGTATGGTGGATAATCTGTGCGCAATAACAATAGAGGTGCGGTTACGCATCATTTTTTCGAGTGCATCTTGAACTAGGCGTTCGCTTTCCGTATCCAGTGCAGAGGTGGCCTCGTCCATAATCATAACCGGAGGGTTCTTTAAAACGGCTCTTGCAATAGAAAGACGTTGTTTCTGCCCACCACTTAGCTTATTACCACTATCCCCGATATTTGTGTCATAGCCCTGAGGCAATTCCATTATAAAGTCATGAGCGTTGGCAATTTTCGCAGCATCCTTAATTTCTTCAATACTGGCATTCTCCTTTCCCAGTCCTATATTATTCTTTACCGAATCATTGAAGAGAATAGAGTCTTGTGTAACCAGCCCTATTAGATCTCTGAGTGATTTTTTAGTGAGGTCCTTAATATTTGTATTATCAATTTTTATTGCGCCTTCATTGATATCATAAAACCTGGTAACCAGGTTAGCTATTGTACTTTTACCACTACCGGATTGTCCCACCAAAGCTACTGTATTACCCTTAGGCACATAAAGATTGAAATTATCCAAAACGTATTCATCCTCGTATTTAAAAGCAATGTTTTCTAATGTTATCCCGGTATTAAAATCGGTTTTGACAATAGCATCTTTCTTTTCAGCGATTGGGTTTTTTGTTTCCAGAATTTCTAAAACCCGTTCGGCTGCGGAATTGCCCTTTTTGACCCCATATAATGCTTTGCTAATTTGTTTAGCCGGAGTAAGTATGTTATAAGCCAATCCCATATATGCTATAAATTCGGATGCGCCCAGAGTTTTATCTATAAGCACCATTTTTCCTCCAAACCATAATAGTACACCAATTACTAGGATGCCCAAAAATTCTCCGGTAGGGGATGCGAGATTTTGTCTGTTAAGTAATTTGTTGGAAAATTTAAAAAAACGTTCTGTAGAATTTTTAAAAGTTCCATAAAATTTAGATTCTGCGTTAAATGCTTTAATAACTCTTAGTCCGCCCAAAGTTTCTTCAACTATAGAAAGGAATTCGCCCTGTTCTTTTTGCACCCTGTCTGAATTCTTTTTAAGGGATTTTCCTATTCGGGAAATTATCATTCCTGCAATTGGAATAAAAATAAATACAAAGAGGGTGAGCTTTACGCTTATTAAAAACATAATGCTTATTGTGAAAAGTATGGTAAGCGGTTCTCTGATAATCAACTCTAGAATGGAAAGAAATGAATATTGAATTTCAAGAACATCGGATGAAATTCTCGCTATAACATCACCTTTTCTTTTCTCAGAATAATAGGCGAGGGGAAGGTCCACAATTTTTTGATACATCTTGTTTCTGACATCTTTAAGGACACCATTCCTTAAAAATGTAATAAAATACATGGCCAAATAATTAAACAAATTCTTAAGGAGAAAGAGTATCAGTACCAATCCAATGACCAATACCAAACCACTCATTTCATCATCACCTGAATAATCAGTGACTTTATAATTTACGTACTCTTGGAGATAGTCTTTTAAGTTTACAGAACTGTTATAAACAGGTGCCTGATACACTTTTTTGGTTTTGTCGAAAAGCACATCCAGCATGGGAATAAGGGCGGCAAAGGAAAGTGCACTAAAAAGTGCATAAAGAATATTAAAAAAAATATTTAAGAATCCGTACCTGCGATACGGGATGGCAAAACGCAGGATTTTTTTAAAATATTCCATTAATGAAGCTTCAGTTCTGTAAGAATCCTTTCAATGCGTGCATCCAATTCCTTATCTACTTTTTTAAAGTTTTCTGCAGAATCGAGTCTGGTATTTATGCTAAAGTAAAATTTAATTTTTGGTTCTGTACCACTGGGCCTGGCTGCCATTCTGCTTCCATCTTCTGTGGTATAGATTAAGACGTTAGATTTTGGGATATCAATTTGTTTAACCTCACCGGTTACCAGGTTTTTAGAAGTAGACGTGTTATAGTCATCAACAATAACAACATTTGCGCCTCCAATCGATTTTACCGGATTCTCTTTAAAGTCAATCATCATTTGGCTTATCTCTTCTGCACCGCTCATTCCTTTTTTGGTTATTGATATCAACTTTTCTTTATAGAAACCATAATTGACATAACAATCAATAAGCTGTTTATAAAAAGAGCTGCCATTAGCTTTAGCGTCCGAAGCTATTTCACAGGCCAGTAAGGTGGCTGTAACCGCGTCCTTATCTCTTACGAAATCACCAACCATATAGCCAAAGCTCTCTTCACCACCTCCTATAAAATGCTGTTCGGGAAAATCTTTGATCATCTTCGCAATCCATTTAAATCCGGTCAAGGATGTTTTGCATTCCACCCCATAGCTTTTGGCCATTTCATTCATCATAGGGGTAGATACTATGGTAGTAGCTATAAACTCAATTCCGGTAAATCCTTGTTTTGCTCTCTGGTCCAATAAAAATTTAGTCATCAGGAGCATGGTTTGATTTCCATTCAATAATTCCATTTTTCCCTCAAGATTCCGGACTGCTATGCCTAATCTATCGCTATCCGGATCCGTTCCAACAACCATATCGGCCCCTATTTCTTCGGCCTTTTTCATCGCCAGGGTAAGTGCCTCCGGCTCTTCCGGATTCGGGGATTTCACTGTGGGAAAATCACCATCTGGTACAGCCTGTTCTTGTATAATGGTCACATTATTGTAGCCGGCTCGTTTTAGAACTTCAGGGATAACTGTAATTGAAGTTCCATGAAGGGATGTAAAGACAATTTTAAAATTGTCCTTCTCTTTTGCGCCAAAGCTTCCATTTTTCACAGATGCCTGTATAAAAGCTTCATCAACTTCGCTATCTATTAATTCAATCAGGTTCGAATTGGCATTAAAATTGATTTCTTCGTAGTTCAGCCTATTAATTTCTTCAATGATTTCATTATCCTGAGGAGGCACGATTTGCCCCCCATCTGTCCAATAAACTTTATATCCGTTATATTCGGGGGGATTATGTGATGCTGTCAAAACTATTCCCGCATTGCAGCCTAAATATCTAACCGCAAAGGAAAGTTCAGGGGTTGTCCGCAATTCGGAGAAAAGAAATACTTTTATTCCGTTCGCTGAAAAAACGTCGGCTACTGTCTTTGCCAGAGTATCACTATTATGTCTGCAGTCATAGGCAATTACTACTTTTAAATCTTCACCAGGACAAACTCTTTTCAGGTAGTTGCTCAGTCCCTGAGTACTTTTGCCTAAAGTATATTTATTTATTCTATTTGTACCAACTCCCATTATACCCCTCATACCTCCGGTACCAAACTCCATGTTTTTATAAAATCTATCCTTCAGTTCTTCCGGATCATTGGCCATAAGATTCTGAATTTCTTTTTTGACCGAGGGATCAAAAAAGTCGGTTTGCCATGCTTTGGCATTGGAAAGAATGTCGTCCATTTGTATGGAATTTTCGATTGAAAATTTAAAATTACAAAGAATATCTGTTTTAAGGCCTTGAAAGATTTAATTCTTCAGAAATCGTATAGCGTTGTACATTTACCCTTGATCTAACCATTATTTCTCCGAGAAACCCAGCAAGAAAAAATTGTGTTCCAATGATCATTGATGTAAGTGAAACGTAAAATTGTGGCCGCTCAGATAACAATCGCCCGAAAGGATTAATAAAAAGTTTGTCAATTCCAAGATAAAGAGCAAATCCAAAACCAATTATAAACATCAGTACACCTAAAGCTCCAAATAAGTGCATTGGGCGTTTACCAAACTTGGAAACAAACCAGATAGTTATTAAATCTAATAATCCATTAATAAAACGTTCCGCCCCGAACTTTGTCTTACCGTATTTACGAGCCTGATGTTTTACAACTTTTTCACCTATATGGGAATACCCCGCATTTTTAGCCAGAACCGGGATATAACGATGCATTTCGCCTGAGACTTCAATATTTTTAACTACGTCACTTCTAAAGGCCTTTAACCCACAATTAAAATCATGTAATTTTACATTGGATGTAATTCTTGCAGCCCAATTAAAAAGCTTTGAAGGAATGTTCTTGGAGAAGAGGGAATCATATCTTATTTTCTTCCAGCCCGAAACCAGATCAAATCCTTCCTTTGTAATTAGGTTATAAAGTTGTGGTATTTCCTCCGGATTATCCTGTAAATCCGCATCCATGGTGATAATCACATCACCCTGTGCAACTTTAAACCCTGCATGAAGTGCCTGAGATTTTCCGAAATTCTTATGAAATCGTATGCCTTTTACGTTTTCATTCTTTTCCGCTAACCGTTCAATTACTTTCCATGATTGGTCTGAACTGCCATCGTCAATAAAGAGGATCTCGTATAAAAAATGATTGGATTGCATAACACCGGCAATCCAATCATGGAGTTCTTCTAAAGACTCTTCTTCGTTAAGTAAAGGAATAACTATGGATAGATTCATTGAGTTCTAAGGAAATTCCTGCCAAAAGTACAATTTTTAATAATTAATAATCTGGTTTTGCTTTTTTCAGGATCAAACCTCCGATTAGTCCAATAATTAAACCAGCTATGATATTAAATATTAAAATGAAAGGATAAGAAATCCAGAAATAATTAATTGTACCATCATATTGCTGTTGTATTTGTGCATCTGACATCTGACCACCCGCCTCACTAGCTGCTTTTGTGGTTTCTGCAATTTTTACTGCAAACTCCGGATCGAGTACATTAGATAAAAACAGAGTATAAATGACTGTTATAATTCCGGCAACTAAGGCTATTCCAGCTCCTAGTTTTAAGGCCTCACTCAAGGTTAAAAATCCTTCATTAGCCTTTCTAAAGTTAATAATACCCCAAATAATGACGCCAACCATAATTAAGATACTTATTACCGTATTACTCGGGTCCTGCGAATAATGGGCATCCATGCTATATAACATTATACCAAATATTACTCCGATTGCTCCCAGGATTAATCCGTAATTCAATGAAAACTTTCCGGTTTTAGGTTGATTTTCTTCCATTTTTATATGAATTTGATGTTTTAGATAGTTAGTTGTTCTTGTTTGATTTTTGTTACATTTAAAGATACAATTTTTAAGTTTTCTTTTTTGGGAAATTAAAATTGTTGTTTCTCAGAAAATTAATTAAATTTGCACGCTTAAAATTCAGAAGTTTAAAAAGAATATAAAATGAGAAAAGGTATACATCCGGATAATTACAGATTGGTAGCATTCAAGGATATGTCTAATGAAGATGTGTTTATCACCAAATCTACAGCAGCTACAAAAGAGACTTTGGAAGTTGACGGTGTGGAATACCCGTTGGTTAAATTGGAAATCTCAAGAACCTCTCATCCTTTCTATACTGGTAAGGCTAAATTGGTAGATACTGCTGGTAGAATAGATAAATTTAAGAGCAAATATAAAAAGTTCGAAAAGGAGGCAAAACCTTCCGCTCCGGAGGCTAAGGATACGAAGTCAGGTACTGAGGAAAAGTAGACTTTTTATAATCCCGTATATAGATGCGCCTCCGATTATTATCGGGGGCGTTATTTTTTTATTTTTATTTAAAATTTAAATAGATGAATTATATTCTCTTTGACGGTGAAGTCAGGAATTCGTTATTACCTTTTACTTTTACCAGGCCCGTTGCCGATATTAGAATCGGCATTCTTACAATTAGAGAAAAATGGGAGAAGCTACTGTCTGCAACTACCAGCACAAAGACAGAACAATATCTTTCTAAAAAATATCCGTTAGTAAATGGCCCGGCTAATGTTTTAATTGACGCATCTTTCTGTCCAACAGAAGAAATTGTCTCTATTATACTTAAGTTAAAAAAGAACGAAGCCGTTTTTAAAGAAGATCTTGTAATTGCTTATTTCGCAGAAGATGCCGAACAAAATGTTAATATATCTGATTTTAAAAAAATAAATTTCGAGGGAGATTTACTTAGGGTTGTAAACACCTGGGATATTTTTTCTAAAAATGGGATTGCTTTACAGCACGACTTTGATATGATTACTAAGGGAAGGAAAAGCGCTCCAATATCTTCTACCAATCATTTAATCAATGCTGAGCATATTTTTCTTGAGGAAGGCGCCATAGTGGAATACAGTATTTTGAATGCCAGTAACGGCCCGATATACTTAGGAAAGGACTCTGAAATAATGGAAGGAAACCTAATTCGGGGGGCATTTGCTTTATGTGAAAAGGCCGTTGTAAAAATGGGAGCCAAGATTTATGGACCTACCACAATTGGCCCTTATGGTAAAGTATGTGGAGAAATTAATAATTCGGTGATTTTTGGATATTCGAGCAAAGGCCATGATGGTTATTTGGGAAACTCCGTTTTAGGGGAGTGGTGTAATATTGGAGCGGATTCCAACAATTCAAATTTGAAAAATAATTATGCCAAAGTGCGTTTGTGGAATTACGCCACTGAGCGATTTGAACATACAGGGCTTCAATTTTGCGGCCTTATGATGGGTGATCACAGCAAGACAGCAATTAATACCATGTTTAATACGGGAACCGTTATTGGAGTGAACGCAAATATCTACGTGCCTGGTTTTCCAAGAAATTTTGTACCCAGCTTTAGTTGGGGTGGCGCTTCCGGGTTTACCACATATCTGCCGAAGAAGGCTTTTGAAGCTGCAGAAGTAATGATGGCAAGAAGAGGAGTTGTTTTTGATGAACAAGAGGCGGCTATCCTTAACCATGTATTTGAATTAACTAAGAAGTTCCGGAACTACTAAACGAAAAACACCAACTATAAGCAAGAAGACCCGTTCAAAGCTCCGCAAAAGGGTTTAAGTATTTCCCAAACTGCTATAGCTTAGATGGTTTGCCTTAAATTTTGATATCTTTACGGTCTTTAATTTTGTATCAAAGCAGTAATGAAGAAGAGAGTAGCATTTTATACGCTGGGTTGTAAGCTAAACTTTTCTGAAACTTCGACCATTGCAAGGAGTTTTGAGAATAAAGGATACGATCGTGTAGATTTCACGGATCGCGCAGATATGTATGTCATAAATACCTGTTCGGTAACAGAGAATGCGGATAAACGCTTTAAAACGCTTGTAAGACAAGCACAAAAAACAAATCCCGAAGCTTTTGTTGCAGCCATTGGTTGTTATGCACAATTAAAACCGCAAGACCTTGCAGATATTCATGGTGTGGATCTGGTTTTAGGTGCTTCAGAGAAGTTTAAGATATTGGACTATATCAATGATCTTTCCAAGAATGACTTTGGTGTAGTACATTCCTGTGAAATTGATGAGGTGGATTTCTATGTTGGCAGTTATGCCGTTGGCGATAGAACCCGTGCTTTTTTAAAGGTCCAGGATGGCTGTGATTATAAATGTACCTATTGCACTATCCCCCTGGCAAGGGGTGTTTCCAGAAGCGACACTCTTGTAAATGTATTGAAAAATGCAAAGGAGATATCAGAACAAGGCATAAAGGAGATTGTACTTACTGGTGTAAATATTGGGGATTATGGTAAAGGAGAATTCGGTAATAAAAAGCACGAGCATACTTTTTTTGACCTTGTAAAAGCTTTGGATAGCGTTGAAGGTGTTCACAGATTTCGAATATCTTCTATAGAACCTAACCTGTTGAAAAATGAAACCATCGATTTTGTAGCGGATAGTAATACTTTCGTGCCGCATTTTCACATCCCTTTGCAGAGTGGGAGCGATGAACTTCTTAAACAAATGAAAAGGCGTTATCTCACGGATCTCTATGTGGATAGGATTAAGAGAATCAGGAAAGTGATGCCTCATGCGTGCATTGGAGTAGATGTTATAGTGGGATTTCCCGGTGAAACGGATAAACACTTTTTGGAAACGTATAATTTTTTAAATGGGTTGGATATCTCCTATCTGCATGTTTTTACCTATTCAGAACGAGACGGTACTGCAGCAGCAAGTATGTCGCAGGTAGTACCAAAAAATGTCAGGAGTAAGCGAAGTAAAATGTTACGGGGCCTGTCCGTTAAAAAAAGAAGGTCATTTTATGAGAGCCAACTGGGAAAGAATAGAGCTGTATTGTTTGAAAGTGAAAATAAGGAAGGTTATATCCATGGGTTCACAGATAACTACGTAAAAGTCAAAACGCCATGGAATCCTGAATTAGTAAATACATTACACAAAGTAACCCTTGCTGAAATATATGAAGACGGATTGGTACAGATAAATTTTGTGCAGAATGAAGTCTGGGCATAAAAAAACCTCCGGAAAGGAGGTTGTAAATTTTTAAATCCGGATGCCTACCGGGAGCATTTCCTTATATTGTCTGTTCTTTCGTAAAAAACCTGCAATTTGAGGACTTGTGGGAACCACTCTGAGCTTTTGTTCCTGTATGAGATTCAAAACCGCTTTAATAAATTCTTCTTTAAACCCTTCTTGAGATATTTCATCAGGAATAACCAATTTGGTTAGAAAAACTTTTCTTTCCTGCGAAGAGTATTCAATCTTGGCAAGATGACCATCAACCTTAGTTTCAAATTGACGTAAGAAACTATTATCCTTAATTGCTACTTCATTCATATAGTATGATTTAAAATGGTTTCAGATAAAAAAATCACGATCTTGCATTAATCGTAGTTATCTATATTGTCGGCCAATGTTTAATTCTCCAACTGGCAGTGGTAATTTAACAAACAGCGTACAAAAGTAAGAAAAAAATTGCTATTTTCCTAGTAAAAACAATAGTTTAGATTAAATGAGCACGACTAAAATTCAAGTTTATTTCATGCCCGGAATGGCTGCGAGCTCTGCTATTTTTAAAAACATTGAATTACCAAAAGACAGATTTGAAATACATTTATTAGAATGGTTTATTCCGGAATACGGAATTACTTTTGAAGCCTATGCAGCTGCAATGTGCAGGCAAATCAGACATAAAAGACCGGTGCTTGTAGGTGTATCATTGGGAGGACTGCTTGTACAGGAAATGGCAAAGCTTTTAGATGTAGAAAAAGTAATTATCATTTCGAGCATTAAACAAAAATCAGAATTACCTAAACGCCTGCTATTTGCGAAATACACCAAAATACACAAATTACTGCCAACCGGGTTAGTAAATAATGTTGAACTTTTGGTTAAATACGCTTTTGGAGAGATGATTACCAAACGTCTCAAATTATATGAAGAATACCTGTCTGTGCGTGATAAATACTATATAGATTGGTGTATAGACAAACTAGTTCATTGGGATCAAAGTAGTTGCGATCCAAATTTAATTCATATCCATGGAGATAATGATGCGGTTTTTCCTATTCAATATATCAAGAATTGTCATGTCGTTGAGAAGGGCACCCATACCATGATCATTCATAGATATAAATGGTTTAATGAACGATTGCCCACAATTATTTTGGAATAACGGAGTTGTATTTTATACCTTTGATAGGTCACTAAATAATATATTATGAGGATAATTAAGAATATGCTGATGATTTTAGGGGTTGTTTTTGTAATAAGCACCTTAATCTTTGCGGTGCAACAAGGGGATGATTTTGGTGCTGAATATCAGGGGAAAGACATTCAATTAAAAGACAAAAATGTTTCGAGTGAATATCGAATTTCAGCCATTGAAATTCCGGCTGATTTAAATTTTGCCAACGAAATAGTACCTCAGGAAGATCCAGAAATAATGGAGCGTGTAGACAGGGAATTTTTGGTAAATACGTATTGGCAATCAAATGCGCTTCTACTAATGAAACGAGCTCATAAATATTTTCCTGTAATTGAGCCTATACTTTCTAAAAATGGGATTCCTGATGATTTCAAATATTTAGCAGTAGCTGAGAGTGGCTTGCAAAATGTGGTATCACATGCCGGAGCTACAGGATTTTGGCAAATAATGAAGGCGACTGGACGTGAATATGGGTTGGAAATAAATGACAATGTTGATGAGCGTTATCATCTGGAGAAGTCCACGGAGGTGGCTTGTAAATATTTGCAGAAATACAAGGAAAAATATGGTAGCTGGACCCTAGCTGCGGCTGCTTATAATGCCGGTCCAGGCTCTATAAATAAATATATGGGTATTCAGAAGGCTAATGATTATTATGATTTACTATTGGGAGAAGAAACAGGTCGCTATGTTTTTCGGATACTTGCTATAAAGGAAATACTCAGTAATCCGGAAAAATACGGATTTGACATTGAAAATGATGACCTTTATAATGCAGTACCAACATTTAATGTGGTGGTAGAAGAACCGGTACAAAATTTTGCGGATTTCGCTCAGCAGTATGAAATCAACTACAAAATTCTTAAAAGGCATAACCCCTGGTTAAGGGAACCGCATCTTAATAATACTTCCGGTAAAACCTATACTTTAGAAATTCCGAACAAGGGGTATTACAAAGTATCAAAATAGGCCTTTAGATCTTCTTCATTTGCTGCTGCATCATTTTTATCTGATCAGTAAGCATGTTGTTCTTATCAAGTTTTTTGGCTTCCTGAAGGAGTGTTGTGGCCTCTCTTTTTCGCCTTTTCTGCATAGCTATACCAGCTAGGCTAAGTTTGGCCATGGCAACGTCATAGTCCATGTTTAAGCCCAATTTTAGAGCTTTCCTAAAATATTTTTCAGCTTGGGTAAGATTCTTTTGTGAAAAGATAATACCGAACAGGTAATTGTAATAACCTTGCTGTTTTGGAGTAAGAGACGATTCAGGATTCTTTATTTTTTGTAACCATTTTTCTGTTCCAGGCATATCCTGCTTACGCATCCTAAGGAAGGCCAGAAGAATAAATTCATTCCTGAAATAAAGAAATACAAAAATTGAAGAAAGCAAAATCAGAAAAATACCGTTTCCAATATTGCCTTCTATGAATTGGTACACAGCATATGCAATAATAAGAGCAGCAATTACCAGTTTAATATTCTTGTTGAACATATTTAGTTTTCTATTAATTCGTAAATAATTGTAGATTCTATAATTGTTGGGATTTCCTGATCACCCATCTGAGTCATAGTTGTATATCCTTCAGCTAATCCATGGACCGTCATTTTTTTGACAAAACCAGTCATGATATCCGCTATTACAGATGAGTTCTGGGTGCCATTCAGTTTCATCGTTGAAGAAGGCTCAACAACATCCATTAACACCAGGGCTTCCCCCTCTATATTTACACCAGCTTCGGAAATCGCATTTAGGGTCCAGGTGTTTTGTGTCTGTAGTTTACCCGAATATTCATTTTTCCAGCTATCACCTACCTCAATTGGTGAGACAGGGTATATGAAAGTTAATTGTTTATAACTATTAGATAGTGCTTCTGAACCAAATTCTTTTTCCAGAGATTTTTTCATCATGTTCAACGAAAATTCATCTTCTAAACCAGATGCCTTAGCCATTATTGATACCAGGCTATCACCACCATTAACTTCTAAAATATCACCTGTTCTGGCTAAAATGATTTGTATAGGAACATCTAACAGGCTATTGAAGATTTTAGATTGCGCATCATTTTCTTCAAAATCTTTAGCGTTTACGTTCATCAATTCTCCTTGAATACTAGATGTCATTTTTAAGTTCAAGTCTTTAAACATGACGTCTATATCATAGGTGTTATTATTATCACCCTTAACTCTAAATTCCAATATCCCATGAAGAGTGTTGGTGATTTCATGGGTAGCTCCGTCTATTTCCTGAGTAATTATTTGATTTGCGTCCTGCTTAATTGTAAAAACATCACCCAAGGATAGGTTATACTGCATCGTGGATTGCCCAAATAATGCGGTATTAATGAGCAGATAAATCAGTAAATATGATATTTTTTTCAACTTTTAATGCAAGAATTTTTAAGCTCCCGCAAAAGTACTAAAACTATCCGAAATATTTTTTTAATTCCATTTGCCAAAGCAAAAACTCTTCGTATATTTGCGCGCAGATTTTGGGATTCCAAAGTAAAAAAAGCGGTAATGAAAAGAACATATCAACCATCCAAGCGTAAGAGAAGAAATAAACATGGTTTTAGGGAACGCATGGCGTCAGTAAGCGGACGTAAAGTTCTTTCTAGAAGAAGAGCTAAAGGAAGAAAAAAACTTAGTGTATCTTCAGAGCCGAGACATAAAAAATAATGATTGAATTTTTTAAAATAATTGGGTGTTACTTTTTAAAAGTAGCACCTTTTTTTTATCTAATAAATAATAAAAAAGCTAAAAAATAAAGAAATGCCAAAACGTAAAGATTTAAAATCAATACTAATAATAGGATCCGGACCAATAATAATAGGACAGGCATGTGAATTTGATTATGCTGGTTCACAGGCTCTACGTTCATTAAAAGAGGACGGTATTGAAACTGTCTTGATAAATAGTAATCCTGCTACTATTATGACAGATCCTTCTATGGCAGATCATATTTATCTTCTCCCGCTTACCACCAAGTCAATTGTTCATATATTAAAACAACATCCGAATATTGATGCGGTCTTACCAACTATGGGTGGACAAACGGCCCTGAATTTGTGCATTGAGGCCGGGGAAAGGGGTATTTGGGATGACTTTGGAATTGAAATTATTGGTGTTGATATAGATGCCATAAATATAACGGAAGATCGTGAGAAATTCCGCGAGTTAATGCTTAAAATAGGTGTTGGAATGGCACCCCAATCTACTGCTACGTCTTTTCTCGAGGGAAAAGAGATTGCCCAGGAATTTGGTTTTCCACTGGTAATTAGAGCGTCTTATACCCTGGGAGGGGCCGGTGCATCAATTGTACATAAACCGGAAGATTTTGACGATCTACTTAGCCGTGGGCTTGAAATATCACCCATTCATGAGGTAATGATAGACAAGGCCCTTATGGGATGGAAGGAGTATGAACTTGAATTGCTGCGTGACAAAAATGATAATGTAGTTATTATTTGTACCATTGAAAATATGGACCCAATGGGTATCCATACAGGAGACTCTATTACGGTGGCACCCGCCATGACCTTATCTGACAGCACTTTTCAAAGGATGCGCGATATGGCAATACACATGATGAGAAGTATTGGAGATTTTTCCGGAGGATGTAACGTCCAGTTTGCAGTAAGTCCGGATGAAAAAGAAGATATTATTGCCATTGAAATCAACCCGAGGGTATCCAGATCCTCTGCCCTGGCTTCAAAAGCTACAGGATACCCCATTGCCAAGATTGCGGCAAAATTAGCTATCGGCTACTCTTTAGATGAACTGGAAAATCAGATAACCAAATCTACCTCGGCATTATTTGAGCCAACACTTGATTATGTAATCGTTAAAATACCACGTTGGAATTTTGATAAGTTTGAAGGGTCAGACAGAACGCTGGGCCTACAGATGAAATCGGTTGGAGAAGTTATGGGAATAGGACGTTCTTTTCAGGAAGCCCTGCACAAGGCTACTCAATCTCTTGAAATTAAGCGAAATGGCCTGGGAGCAGATGGGAAAGGATATAAAAATTATGATCAGATTATAAGTAAACTTACAATTCCCAGTTGGGACAGGGTTTTTGTGATTTATGATGCTATACAACTTGGAATTCCTTTGAGTCGAATACATGAGATCACAAAGATAGATATGTGGTTCTTAAAGCAATATGAAGAATTGCACCTGCTGGAAAAGGAAATATCCAAATATACCATTGAAAGCCTTCCCAGGGAATTGATTCTGGAAGGGAAACAAAAAGGTTTTGCAGACAGGCAAATAGCCCATATGCTCGATTGTTATGAGAGTGAGGTTCACAAGAAAAGAATAGCACTAAAAATTAACAGGGTCTATAAATTAGTAGATACCTGTGCAGCTGAATTTAAAGCTATGACGCCTTATTATTACTCCACTTTTGAAGAGGAAATTGAAACCCCGGAAGGGCAGAGGTTAGTGGCGAATGACAGCATCGTAACAGATCGAAAAAAAATAGTTGTTCTTGGTTCAGGACCCAACAGAATAGGGCAGGGGATTGAATTTGATTATTGCTGTGTGCATGGCGTACTGGCAGCTGCGGAATGTGGTTATGAAACAATAATGATTAATTGCAACCCGGAAACTGTATCCACAGATTTTGACACGGCAGATAAATTATATTTTGAACCGGTGTTCTGGGAACATATTTATGACATTATCCTTCATGAAAAACCTGAAGGGGTGATTGTTCAACTTGGCGGACAGACCGCTCTTAAATTAGCAGAAAAGTTAGATAAATACGGAATCAAAATTATAGGTACCAGTTTCAAGTCTTTAGACCTTGCCGAAGACAGGGGGAGCTTTTCCAAATTATTGCAGGAAAATAATATTCCCTATCCCGAATTTGGAGTTGCGGAAAGCGCTGAAGAAGCCCTGGAATTAGCAGATGTTCTTGATTTCCCTTTATTAGTGAGACCCTCATATGTGTTGGGTGGGCAGGGAATGAAAATTGTAATCAATAAGGAAGAACTGGAAGAACATGTGGTAGATCTACTGCGCAAAATACCCAACAATAAACTGTTACTGGATCATTATTTGGATGGCGCCATAGAAGCCGAGGCTGATGCAATTTGTGATGGCAAGGATGTCTATATTATTGGAATAATGGAGCATATAGAGCCCTGTGGGATACATTCAGGCGATTCAAATGCCACCCTGCCACCATTTAACCTGGGTGAATTTGTAATGCAACAAATTAAGGATCACACAAAAAATATTGCCCTGGCCTTAAATACAGTAGGTTTAATAAATATTCAGTTTGCTATAAAGGATGATTTGGTTTATATCATAGAAGCCAATCCAAGGGCATCCCGGACTGTTCCTTTTATTTCAAAGGCTTACGGAGAGCCCTATGTTAATTATGCAACCAAGGTAATGCTGGGAGAAAAAAAATTAAGTGATTTTAGCTTTAACCCAAAGCTGGAGGGCTTTGCCATAAAGCAACCCGTTTTTTCATTTAATAAGTTTCCGAATGTGAATAAAAACCTGGGACCGGAAATGAAGAGTACTGGAGAAAGCATCTTGTTTATTGACAGTTTGAAGGATGATCAGTTTTACGAACTGTATTCTAAGCGCAAGATGTATTTGAGCAAATAGGAGTAAAGAACTGCATTCTCAAATCAGAATGAATTTGATATTTATGGATTTTCTTGCTTTGTGCCCATACTTCTTTTCTGAATGGCATAGGCCTTAGAAGGGTTGACTGAAATTAGAAGATTAATTTCATCTTCTGTAAACCCTTTGGACCTTAGTAATGGGAGCAGCGTTTTGAAGATGGGTGTATACGGCTGAAATTTTTGCGATTTTTTCTGTGGATCATACCATCCGGCATCGTGTGATATCAGAATTTGATCTAAAAAACCATTTCTTTTTGCATATAGCAGTTTTTCAATATGTTTGTCCATCTCCCAACCTAAACCATCAAGGCTTATCCAACAACCTGTTTTTGCTGCTTTTTGATAGTTTGTTTCTTCTTCTTCAGCTTGTGCATGGACCCAAATAAAAGCTTTTGGAGATACGCCTTGTTCAGAAAGAATCTCTAATTGTGGCCATAGGGCAATTGCCTTTCCTGTATGTGAGGCAATTGTCAAACCACTTTTTAAGTGACATAAGGCTGCGGCTTTAACTAACTTCGAATGCATGGGACTTAGGGAATCTGCATTGTCTACGCTTATTTTTATAAAACCAGGTTTTATGGTGGAGCCATCAATTCCTTCTTCAAATTCCTCCAGCCATTGCTGGGCTAATTCTTCAGCACTATTTTTCCAGGCAATGTCCGGGATAAACTTGTTATTCTGAGCCCCATAAAGCCCGGTGTTCGTAATAATTCTTATACCAGTCTTGTCTGCAAGTTCCTTTAATAAATGAACATCCCTGCCCAGGTATTGCGGGGTGGCATCAACAAAATATTTCACATTGAATTTCTGAAGTTCTAGAAGAAACGGTAGCACCTGATTAATTACATCTACCTTATTCCAGGAACTGGAATTAATACTATCTGCTCCAATAAAATCCACCAAAATGTGCTCATGTGATAACCAAATTTCTCCAGGTTTTACCTTATGCATAGCTGTAATTTCCTGAATGTACAAGGGCTTGGTTTGAGCTATTCCGCCCCAAACCATTAGGAAGAATATGTAAAAACGACACGCTTTCAGTAGTATGCGATTAATTTTAGAGCTCAACATGGACTAAATTTTCATGGCTTGTTTGCGCTAGTATTATTTTTATTTTTTCAATTGTAAAGCTACAGGATATGCGGGTAAGTTGTATTATCTTTTTCACAAGTTATATAATGGTTTTTTCTTTTTATCAACTACTTGCTGCATTTTTTTAGTAGGTAATGGCTTTCATAAATTTAGCTCCAGTCGGTATGGAAAATACCTTCTCTGTCGGTTCGTTCGTAGGTGTGTGATCCGAAATAATCTCGCTGAGCCTGTATTAGATTTAAAGGCAGTCGTTCGGAGGTATAAGCATCAAAATAACTAAGTGAGTTAAAAAGCCCTGGCATAGGAATACCATTCTCTGCTGCATAAACCACCAGTTCTCTTGCTGCTCCTAAAGAATCCTGTACTTTTTCTACAAATGAAGGTGCCAAAAGAAGATTTGCTAAATCTTTGTCTTCCTCAAACGCTTTGGCAATATCTTCGAGTAGCGATGCCCTGATAATACATCCGGCCCTCCAAATTTTGGCTATACTTGCCAGTCTAAGCTCATAACCATATTCTCTGGAAGCTTCTCTTAATTGATGCATTCCTTGTGCATACGTCATTATAAATGCAAAAAACATAGCTTTTTCCGCTTTTTCAATAAGTTTTTGCTTTTTTTCCAGGTCGATTGTCCCCCGTTCATACTTTTTTGACGCTAATACTCTCTCTTGTTTTAATGCTGAAATCTCACGCATGCTAACTGCAATATCTATTGTAGGAATAGGAATTCCAATATCCATTGCATTTTGAGAAGTCCATTTACCCGTACCTTTTTGCTTGGCTTTATCTAAAATTTTATCCACTAACTGACCTTGACCCAAATTATCTTTTTTCTCAAATATTTTTGCACTTATCTCCACCAAAAAAGATTGCAAGTCTCCTTTATTCCATTTAGCGTAGACTTCATGTAGTTCATTGTTGTTTAACTGTCCTCCCTTTTGCAACAGATCGTAAAATTCTGAGGTTAATTGCATTAATCCATATTCTATTCCATTGTGCACCATTTTTACATAATTCCCCGCAGATTTCGGACCCATATAGGCTACACAAGGTTCATTATTAAATTTGGCTGCCACTGCTTCAAAAATAGGCTGTACTTCCTTGTATGCGGCTCTGGAGCCGCCGGGCATAATGCTAGGGCCCTTTCTTGCCCCTTCTGCTCCACCGGAAACACCTGCACCAAAAAAATGAATTCCTTTAGATTGCAAATATGCTTCTCTTCTGTCCGTATCTGTAAAAAAAGAATTTCCTCCGTCAATTATAATATCATCTGGTGACAAATAGGGAAGCAAACTTTCAATCACAGCATCTACAATCTTTCCCGCAGGCACCAGTAACATAATTTTACGGGGTAACGATAGGGAAGCAACAAAAGTACTAATGTCACCAGATGCATTTACCCTCGCTTTATCCCCTCCTTCTTTTATTAATGCACTCACCTTTTCGGGATCAAGGTCGTAACCAAAAGCTGTATATTCGTGGTCTGCGACATTTAAAATAAAATTGCGACCCATAACACCAAGGCCGACCAGTCCAAAATCATATGTAGTATTTTGCATAAGTGTGGTTTTAAATGTTTATTCGACTTAGGATGGATACCTTAAATTTCTTCTAATGGAGAATTAAATAAATTATATCTTAGCCACAGGCGAGATTCAAAAATAATTTAAAATATCGAATTTAGTTTCTATCTGCATTTTCTTCCAAAGTAGAATTACTAATTAATTAACAAAACTGTCTATGAGCAAAGAGGAAAATCAAATGCTAATAATTTTTGGTGCTTCAGGTGATCTTACTTCAAGAAAGCTTATTCCGGCGTTGTTTGATCTTTATAAGGGAAACCATCTGGCCGAAAACTTTGTCGTTTTGGGTACCAGCAGAAGTGTTTTAAGTGATCAGGAATTTAGAGAGAAGGTTGTTACCAAAAGCAAATATTTAAAGGAAATGCTTAATGCTCATGACGAAGCCTATATAAATGCCTTTGCTAATAAAATCTTTTATACAGATATTGGAAAGGATTACAATTCTGACTACAGCAGATTAAAAGAACGTATCTCCTCACTTAACGAAAAGCTTGGTACGGAAAACAATTATATGTTCTATTTATCTACTCCTCCAAATATTTATGAGACCATAGCCATGAATCTCGCAGAACAGGGATTAGCAGATGAGACGCAGGGATGGAAAAGGATTATCGTAGAAAAACCATTTGGTTACAGCTACGAAACCGCTAAGAATCTAAATACAGGACTGCAAAAATATTTTAGGGAACCACAGATTTACAGGATAGATCACTACCTGGGTAAGGAAACAGTACAAAACCTTTTGATAACCAGATTTGCAAACAGCATATTTGAGCCTTTATGGAACCGAAATTATATTCATCATGTTGAGATAACCAATGCGGAAACGGTGGGAGTAGAAAAAAGAGGTGGTTACTATGATAAATCAGGTGCATTGCGGGATATGTTCCAGAATCATCTTTTACAAATTATCTCATTGGTCGTGATGGAACCCCCTATTGATGATAAAGCTGAAGAAATAAGGAATGAGAAAGTAAAAGCCCTGAAGTCTCTGAGGATTATGAGAGATGAGGAAACACTCTTTAAAAATACAATTAAAGGGCAATATTTGGCATCGGATATAATGGGCGAAAGGGTAGCTGGCTATAGAGAAGAGGAAGGAGTAGATCCTGAATCTACTACAGAAACCTATGCGGCATTAAAATTTTACATCGATAACTGGCGGTGGAAAGATGTACCTTTTTACGTGAGAACTGCAAAAAGAATGCCTACAAAAGTTACCGAAGTAGTGATACATTTTAAATCGCCTCATCATCATATTTTTAGTGAATCAGGAATTATTGATAAAGACAATAAGTTGATTATACGAATACAACCGGATGAAGGTATTTTAATAAAATTCGGGGTTAAGGTTCCGGGGCAAGGTTTTAAGGTTGAACGAGCTAATCTTGAATTTTACTATTCCGGCCTATCAGAGACCAATGTAATGAGTGCTTATGAACGACTCTTATTGGATGCAATGCAAGGAGACCCAACCTTATATGCGCGGGCAGATGAAGTGGAAGCAGCCTGGGAGTTTGTGGATCCAATTTTAGAATACTGGAAGAATGGGAAAGATGTTAAAACCTATGGCTATTCATCGGGAGTCTGGGGTCCTCAAAATGCCGACGAACTTTTTGAAGGCCTTTATAGCTGGCGGAATCCGGGGGAAAACCTTGCAGATGATCCTGGTTTCTGCGTAATATGTTAAACCTGAAGGATGGAAATATATATAGCAGAATCAAAAAAACAAACAGCACGATTATTTTCAGAATACTTTAGTAATCTTATCGCCAAAAATACTATTTCACATATTGCCTTGTCCGGGGGGAGCACTCCAAAGGAGGTTTTTAAGGAGTTGGCAGAACATTTTAAAAATAAAATAGATTGGTCTAAAGTTCAATTCTATTGGGGTGACGAACGCTGCGTTCCGCCCGATGATGAGAAAAGCAACTATAAAATGGCTACTGAGTATTTATTTTCTAAAATAGAACTTCCTTTAGGTAACATACAACGTATTAAGGGTGAGAATGAACCATTAGAAGAAGCCAAGAGATATTCTGATCTATTGAAAAAAAAACTACCAAATTTCAAAATGCAGCCACAATTTGATCTCGTTATCCTTGGACTTGGAGATGATGGACATACTGCTTCTATATTTCCAAACCAGATCAACTTATGGAATTCTAAAGCGCACTGTGAGGTTGCCGAACACCCTGAAACGGGGCAGAAACGTGTGACTCTTACCGGTAACATTATAAATAATGCCAAAGAGGTTGCGTTTTTGGTAACTGGTGCTAATAAGGCGGAAAAAGTATTGGAGATAATTGAGAAGAAGGGAAACTGTAATACCTATCCTGCTTCTCTTGTTGAGCCCAGGTCAGGCAGCTTAAACTGGTTTTTGGATGCAGACGCAGCAAAATTTATTGAATGAAGTTGATTTTTAAATTCAACTAAGGTCAAAGCAAGTCTTTTTTTAAGAAATCAGTTGTTAAAATGTGGCGATTTCTCCAGTTTGACCTCGGTAATGAAATATTTTGTATCACCCCACCAGGCAAATGTAGAATAACGTTCCTCATAATTGAGTTTAACATAGGCGCCCTGATATTCTTTCAGCTTATCTATTACATCTTTCTTTTTATTGGACACGGAAAATTTAAATATTTGAGCACCTGAAATACCCTGGCTTAACTCGCCTTCCCATGTTTTCATAACTACACCTTTATGACTAATTTTTATGAGTTCTCCAGATCGGACACCTTCACTATAGGGCACATAATAGACAAAAGCAAAGAAAGAGGCAAAAGCCAAAATTATAACGGTAACTGCAATGAATAAAGCTTTTTTCATGTATACTAATTTAGTTTTTCATCAAAATCATCTTGCTGGGCTCGCTCAAGGTATTTTTCCGGTAGAGATTTTTTCGCTTTAGCCCCCATTTTTTTAAGTTTTTCAATACTTGTTATGATGTTCCCTCGACCTTCTACCAATTTATTCATAGCACCTTTATACTCAAACTTTGCCTCATCCATTTTTTTACCCACTTTGGTTAAATCTGAAATAAATCCTTCAAATTTATCATATAAAGCTCCCGCCTGCCTTGCTATTTCAATGGCATTTCTTTGCTGCTTCTCATTGTTCCACATGCTATCAATTGTGCGAAGTGTTGCCAATAAGGTGGAAGGTGTAACAATAACTATATTTTGCTCAAAAGCTTTATTGTAAATGGAGTTGTCATTGTTTATTGCAATTGCAAAAGCAGGTTCAATAGGAATAAACATCAGGACAAAGTCCGGGCTTTCCATTTCATATAGATCTTCGTATTTTTTTGAAGACAACTGGTCCACATGGTTCTTTATAGAACCTATGTGTTCCTTTAAAAACTTTTCCTGAAATTCCTCTTCGGCATTTATATAACGTTCATAGGCCGTAAGTGATACCTTGGAATCCACAACCATTTTTTTACCATCGGGGAGATTAATTATTACGTCGGGCAATACCCTGCTGCCATCTGCCCTGGTGAAACTTTGTTGAACTGAATATTCCCTGTCTTTTTCAAGACCTGATTTTTCAAGAACTCTCTCCAGCACTAATTCTCCCCAATTTCCTTGCATTTTGCTGTCGCCCTTTAAAGCTTTAGTAAGGTTTTCTGCTTCCTGTGTAATTTTTAGATTTTGGCTTTGCAGATTTAATAATTGCTCTTTGAGGGAAGAGTGGATACTAATATTTTCTTTTTGACTCTTCTCAACTTTGTCTTCAAACGTTTTAATTTTTTCCTTTAAGGGATTAAGAATATTTTCAATATTTTCTTTATTCTGCTTGGTGAATTTCTCAGACTTTACGTCTAGTATTCTATTGGCCAAATTTTCAAATTCTTTGGTAAACTTTTCCTGAAGTTTTTCTACATCTGCCTTCTGCTCTGTATTTTTTTGTTGCAGGTTTTCCATTTCGGCTTCATATCGACTGATCTGAATCCCTAATTGTTCCTTTTGCGATCGCAATTCACTAGTCTCTTCAATTCCTAACGCTAACCTTTTCTCCATTTCTACAAGGTTATTCCTGAGCTGTTGCTCACGTTCGAGAAGTGTGCTGTTACTCGATTTAGTTTTAAGATTTTGGATGTAGTTACCTAAAAAATAACCGGCCACCAAAAAAACCAAGGCAAGTATACTATAAACCAAATAGGTTTCCATAGATTTTTGATTCTGGTAAGTAAAGATAATTGTTTAACATTAAATTTTCAGTTGTAACTTAACTTACTTATTAATCTTAAATGAACCTGATTCCGGGTTAAAGGTAATGGTGTCTTTGGGGAATAAATCCTCAAAGCTTTTGCTTTCGATAAGTTCACAGGGAGCACCAAAAGTATTATTCGTCCTATTCATAATAAATATTTTATCACAAAGCTGGATAGCCAGGTCTATTTCGTGGGTGGTATAAAGAACCACCTTATTAGTGTCATGAGCAATTCTTTGTAATAGTTTTAATATGTGCACTTTATGATAGAGATCCAGATGTGTGGTGGGCTCATCCAAAAGTATAATTTTGGTATCCTGGGCCAATGCCCTGGCTATCATGACCTTTTGCAATTGCCCATCGCTAAGTTCATAACATTTACTATTCTTTAAACTCTCCAATTCTAAAATTTCAATAGCGTTTAGGATTTTAGATTGATCGTCAGCAGATAAAGTCCCAATCCAGTTGGTATAAGGATGTCTTCCTAAACTAATAAGTTGTGATACCGTCAGATTTTTTGATGCAATTGGTTCCGTAAGCACTATACTCACAAGGGATGCGAGCTCATCTGACCTTAAAGATTCTATGGGTTTATTGTTTATGATTACTGAACCGGATAATTTGGGCTGTAATCGTCCCAAAGTTCGCAATAGTGTTGACTTGCCAATGCCGTTTATGCCAACAATTGCCCCGAGCTCACCTTTTGTCAGTCCAAAACTAATATGGTTAGCTACATCTGTTTGTTTTTTACCTGAAGTATATCCAATGGCCAACTTCTGGGCTTCTAAGATGATATGTTTATCCTTTGTCGAAATGATTGAGCGTTTTTATAAGTGATTAAAATATCATTTTCTTTTTTCGTACCAATAGCCATATGACCACAGGTGCACCTACAACCGAAGTAATAGCGTTTAATGGCAATACATAGGAGGATGAGGGTAATTGAGCGATCAAATCACAAAGTAACAGAAGTATGGCACCGTAAACAAGTACTGCAGGCACCAATATTCTATGATCTGTGGTATTAAAAATTTGACGGGTTAAGTGAGGTACCGCAAGGCCAATAAAAGCAATAGGACCTGCAAAAGCTGTTACCGCACCTGCGAGTAAACCTGTCGCGATAATAATTAGGAAACGAGTTTTCTTTAAGTGTACACCAAGACTAAGTGCATAATTCTCTCCGAGCAATAAGGCATTGAGTGATTTGATGGAAATTACACTCAATATAATACCTGCAAGTATAAATACAGTTAAGACAGCCAGTTGTAACCCCGATAAATTTCCTACACTACCAAATGCCCAAAAGATATATTGCTGCAGTCTTTCGGCATCAGTGAAATAAGAAAGGACACTAACAAGGGCAGCTGTGATACTGCCGAACATTAATCCAATAATAAGCAGTGCCATGGTATCCTTAACTCTTGAAGCTACTGTAATTACTGCCAAAAGAACTAAAAAACTCCCTATACTTGAAGCAATGGCCAGGGAAACGTCATTGATAACTTCAAAAATAAACCAATGAGAAAAAAGCGCAGACCCCATGATTAAAAGTGCCGCCCCTAAACTTGCACCTGAGCTTATTCCCAGTACAAAAGGGCCCGCTAAGGGGTTTCTAAAAAGAGTCTGCATTAACAAACCACTTAAGGATAAACCACTACCCACCAAAATAGCGGTAAAGGCCTTTGGTATCCTGTAATTCCATATTATGTATTGCCAGGATTCGTTTTCAATTGTTCCTCCAAAAAGACTCTTCAAAGTCTCATTAAACGGAATGGCTACAGATCCAAGGCTCAGGTTAAGTACAAAGCAAAAAAGTAAAACCAAAAATAAGATTAGAAAAGGAAACAGGTATGTATTTGATCTTTGCACTACTGTAAGGGTTTAAAAAAGAAAAGTTGGTGTCCGGGAAGTAATTCGGGATGAAAAATGTATATAAGGTCTTTTAAAATCAAATCGGGCCTGGCAGGGCCCAATTCATAAAATAACAAACCTCCGGTTGCTCCCTTTGTATTTGCAAAAGTGTATACCTTTTTTTCTTTAAAAGCTTTAAACTGGCTATAATGTCTGCTCGCCTCATCTAATTCATTGTAGGCTATAAATTGAGAAGGAGATACCCAAAATGAAGCGTTACCTGCTTTTGCAAGCACGCTTTCTACACTTAATGAAAGACTTCCTGTTGCATCTGTGTCGCTCCATAAATAATCTGCATTGGCGTCATTAATAAAGCTGGCTGCCCAACTTTTCCCACCTGGGAGATACCATACATCTTTATAAAGGGCACCGCTAAGTACTGTCGGTTTGTTGGTTGCCTTCATTGCTAAATCCTTGGCGGCTAAATAATTTGATTCAGTAGTTTTAAATATGTCTTCAGCCTTTTCCTCCAAACTAAAGAAAGGTGCAAAGAATTTAATCCACTCGGCCTTACCCAAAGGTGTTTCTTCTGTCCAATCTCCATTGTAAACAAGTGGAATATTTGAACGCTGAAGAGTTTCATAGGCCTTATTCTGATTATTTATACTGAACCCTATTATTAGATCAGGATTAAGGTTTATGGCCATTTCAGTATTAATAGACTCGTTATTCCCCAAATCTGTTATTTTTCCCTTATCTATTTTTTTTCTGGTAACTTCTGAAGAAATATACCTCGTATCAGGAAAACCTACGAGCTTGTCAATAACTCCCAGATTCTCCAAAGCGGGTATATGCGTTGTAGAGGTGGCAATAATTCGTTCCACGGGAACATTTATAATTGCATCAAAATCTTTTTTGTTAGGATAAGGTACAATTTTAAGTTCTTTGGGTACTAAAGCGTAGGTAAAACCATCCTCTGCACCGGGCCAGGGAGAAAATACCTTGATTATGGTTAGACCCGAAGCACATTTCTCGATGGAGAATCCTTTAGCATAATTGATGGCAACCAAATCCCTATTTAAGGTTTCGGGAAAAGAAATCTCACTTTTCTTTTTACATGAAACATGGGCCAGAATCAGACTAAGTAATGCTATATATTTAATTGCGATTGAATTCATAAACACTTCCGCAAGGTAACAAAAGTCACATTTCTAAAATTGTTTACTTTCTAAATTTGTTAAAAATTCTCATATGGGAAGAGATTCTAATATCATAGTATATATCATAGGAGGAATTGTAATACTTCACTTTATTATAGGAATTCTCTGGCTTATCATAAAACTGGGAAGGAAAAGTAACTCTGACTAGAGAAATAATGCTACATTAGCCTCGTAATTTGGTTTTCACTTCTTTATATAGAAATGAAATTAAAAGGGAATCCGGTTCAAATCCGGAACTGTTCCCGCAACTGTAAGCTTAGTTCCTTAATAAGGAATGCTTGTTACCACTTCAATACCACTGTTTGTGTTCATTTATGTTGAACATCCGCGGGAAGGTTGGTGGCAAGACGTAAGTCAGGAGACCTGCCCAATTCAACAAACAATGTTAAACTTTCGGGATAAAAGTTTGCGTATAGGAACAGCTGTACAATTTTCCCGAAAAATTATTTGACTTTAATGATAAAAAGAGGCTCTCTTTTTTGCATTCTTTGCGTATTGTTAACAACGGTTTCTGCCCAGAACCAAAGGGATACCATGGAGTTGCAGGCATTAGATGAGGTGGTGGTCAGTGATTCCAGATTTCCTATAAAAAGGGAAAACTCAGGTAAAACGGTTATTAGAATTGGCCTTAAAGAACTGGAAAACAACCAGGGAAAAACTGTGGCAGAGATAATTAATTCCAAAAGTGGCATTGAAATAAATAGCAGCAGGGGCAGGCAAGGTGAGGTATTGGGTGTTTTTGCAAGAGGTGGAAGGGGCAGACAGGTTTTGATCCTGATTGACGGGATAAGAGTTTCTGATCCTTCATCTTTCTCTCAGGAGTATGATCTTAGATTGCTTGCCACCTCGAATATAGAATCAATTGAAATCATTAAAGGAGCTGCTAGTACGCTGTATGGAATGAGTGCGGCTACTGCCGTGATCAATATAACAAGCAAAAAGGTCTCGGATAAAAAAATAAGCGGTGATTTTCAATCCAGTATCGGGACGAACCAATCTTCATTCGAACAGAATTATAATATTGCAGATTTTAGCAACACCGCTACGATTGCTGGTACTCTTGAGAGTTTTGCTTATTCTCTGGGCTTTTCCAATGTGTATACAAATGGTTTATCATCAATTATTACCGAAGCTAATGAGGAAGACCCTTTTTCAAGATATAATATTGATCTAAAATTAGGATATACTTTTAATGATCAGGTTAATCTTACTATTTACGCCAATCAAACTAATTTGAACAGCGCTTATGATGAATCTTTTGGCCTAATTGATGCTCCCTACAACTTTCTTACAGAGCAAAAACGTTTGGGTTTATCCTCCAAATGGTCTTATGAAAAAGGCGATTTAAATTTAAACGGTTCATTTACAAACTATAAGTCAGATAACAGGAGTGCCTTTTCTTCTGTCTTTGAAGGGAATAATTATATAGTTGACCTGTTTAACAGATATACCTTTGACCATCACATATATACGATTTTAGGGGTTAACTATAATCTGGATAGAGCTGAAGCTGAAGGAACTCAGGAATTCTCACTGATAGATCCTTATGTAAATTTGGTTTATGTTTCACCTTTTGGGATTAATATAAATGCCGGGTTGCGACTTAACCTTCATTCGGAATATGGTTCACACCTGGTATATAATATTAATCCATCTTATTCATTTGGAATAGATGAGGGTTACTTAAAATTTATGGGTTCCTATGCCACCTCCTATATCACACCTTCGCTGAGCCAGTTATTTGGCATGTTCGGAGCGAACCCATTGTTAGAGCCAGAAACTAACAGGACTGCTGAAGGAGGTCTGGAATATAAAGCAAATGATTCATTAAGGTTAAGTGCTTTGTATTTTAATAGAAAAGAAGACAATTTTGTATTTTTTGATAATACGCTATCTCAATATTTTAATGCTTCAAATACTATTAAAGTACAGGGTTTTGAGGCCGAATTAGCTTGGGTACCTCTTAAAAAAATGAATTTGACTGCAAACTACACCTTTACCGAGAGAAAAGGAGATAGTGCCATAAGAATCCCTAAGCATAGTTTTAATGCAGCTTTGAGCTATAGTTTTTCAGCCAGGACCTATACATCACTTACGTATTCTTACATAGGGAAAAGACTGGATACGGATTTTAATACATTTGATGATAAGATTCTCGATCCTTTTTCAACCTTTGGGTTTTATATCTCACGGGAAGTAATGGCAAACAAACTAAAATTCTTTTTAAACGTAGAAAATGTGTTTAACACCAATTTTACCGAGGTAATAGGATTTACAACAAGAGGGCGGAACCTCAGGTTAGGGTTAAGTTTAAAACTTTAAACTTTGATTATTTCAAGTCAAGATTTAGATGAAGGGGCTTATCCAGGACCATATTGTCCTTCATTGGTAAAAACATTTTAGAACTCGTAAAAAGCTCAACGGGCGTCTTTACTGTAAAATCTCTTTTCCCAGAAATCCCTGTAATTTCTTCAATTGCTCTGGCCAGTAATGGTTCACTAGCATCCCCCAAGACTCCCAGGTTTTCTAAATCCTCATTTAGTTCAATATCCGGGGCAAATCCTTCGGTATAATCGAAGAAGCCCACAGAATTTTCATTTCTACCTACTAACGGTTGAATGGCCCAGCTATTATCGGGGTTAATCTTATTTTCTCTGGATGGAGTATAAATAAATGGAGCCCCATCCCGGTTGGGATCATCTACCATAGTAAGAGAAAATTCATTTTTACCACGGGTCGTAGTACCTATTTTGACAACTTCGATATAAGGATTTAAGGCATTAATTACCAATTCACTAGCCGAGGCCGAACTCCCGGTTGTTATTGCATAAACCCTGTTTAAATTTAAGGTATTTATTGCGGTACCTGCCCCTGTTCTGTCTGCAAAATAGTCAGTTAAATCCTCGTCAGTAAAAACCTCTTGTAATTTGTCATTCCAGCGTTGTCTGATATATACATTATTGGTATTGGTACTGAAAACCATGCTTGATAGTAATCGGGAAGAATTTACAGAACCCCCCGGATTATAGCGCAAGTCAAGTACCAAATCTGTAACCCCATCGGTCTTTAATTGTCCAAAGGCGTCATTCAGCACTTCATCAAACTCGTTTGTAAAACCATTATACATCAGATAGCCTATTTTTTGGCCATTTATATCAAAAGATTTTACTATGAACACCGGGTTTTCCACCAATCCGTCCTGTTTGGTTAATTCTACACTTTTGTCGTTGGGAGTTATTATTCCATCCGAGATATCCGCCATATTTAACGTGTAGGTCGCATTTTCGCCAAATAAAAGATCTCTGTAATTACTTTCGTTTAAACTTTGACCATCCACGCCTGTAAACAATTCTCCCCGGGAGATGTCTTTTGTAGAAGCATCGGAATTAGCAACAATATAGCGTACATATCCGAAGATATCCGTATCATTATCACCGTATAAAAATAATCCAAACTCCAAACCATTACTGCGCGAAATTCCCGATAAATTGTCTGTTAGTGTTTTATAATCGTCACTATAAAAACTAAAGCGATCCTCAATGTACCGAAGTTTATTATCGAAAAAATCGGCAGGATCCGCTTCTGAGACTAAAAATGCACTATACTCCTCATTGGTGCTAAATCTATCATCCGCCAGGTCAGCTACATCTGCTTGCCAGAAATACCAGATATTCATGGCCTTCCACATAAAATCCTGAACACTTACTGAGTCACCTCCGGGGCCGCTTACACCTATGTCATCATCTTTACTGCAGGAAATACTTAGGGAGACAATTCCCAGAAATAAAAGGAGAAACTTTTTCATCTAATTTTTTTCGCAATTTACGTTGTTCGTGCAAATATCATTCCAATTTTAATATTCATTAACACTATTACCTCCGTATTGAACGAATATAAAGTTCTATAAATTAGTAGCTTTATAGGGTGCAAATTACTTACATCTGCAGGAAAATAAAATTTTTTGTAACAAAATTCGATGTACTTCGTCTTGCTTATGTAAAACACCTTGAATGGTTTATACAACAACAGAACAACCGACAATGACACAATCAGAATTTCTAAATGTGGTTATGCCTTTTAAAGACAAGTTATACAGATTGTCAAAACGCTTGCTTATTTCCGCAGAAGAGGCTGAAGATGCCACTCAGGAGGTACTGATGAAATTGTGGTCCAAGAATAGTAATATTGCGAATTACAAAAATGTTGAAGCCTTTGCAATGACAATGACCAAGAACTTTTGCCTGGATAGGTTAAAGTCGAAACAATCAAGTAACCTGAAACTGGTTCATAGCAATTACGTAGATGGGAACACTTCATTGCAAAAACAGCTGGAGGCAAGAGACAGCGTAAGTTGGGTAGAAAAAATTATGGAGGAATTACCCGAACAACAAAAATTGGTATTGCAATTGCGAGACGTTGAGGAATACGATTTTAAAGAAATTGCAGATTTACTGGAAATGCAACCTACGGCAGTAAGAGTAGCACTTTCCAGAGCAAGAAAAACAGTTAGAGATAAGTTAATGCAAAAACATAGTTATGGAATTGGATAGAATTGAAAAATTATTGGAAAAGTACTTCGAGGCTACTACCACGGTGGCGGAGGAGGAACAATTGAGAGACTATTTTTCACAGGATTCGGTTGAACCGCATCTGGAACAATACGCACCAATGTTTACTTATTTTTCCAAAGCCAAAGACGAACGGTTTACTAAGCAGGTTCCATTAAAACCTAAGGTATCTTACCACAAATGGATTTCTATTGCAGCAGTAGCAGTTATAGCCTTTGGAATATATTTCGGTAATGATTACCGGGAACAAAAGGAAGCAGAGTATGCCTATAATGAAACAAAGAAGGCATTAAACCTGTTGGCACAGAATTTGGAACGTGGTACCGAAAAAGTAGCCTATTTAAATGAATTTGAACAAACAAAACAAAAAATTTACAACAACAATTAAAATTTAAAAGATGAAAAAGTATATTCTAATAGCAGCAATGGCAGTTTTACCACTTAGTGGTTTCTCACAGTCTATTTTTGATAAATTTGAGGATTCAGATGCGGTAAGTTCTGTAGTGATTAATAAAAACATGTTTAACCTTTTGGTTAAGATGGATGTAGATGTGGATGATCCGGAAGCTCAGGATTTTATGAATATTGCAAAAAGCCTAAGTGGTCTTAAAGTATTCATTACGGAAGACAAAGCAGTTTCTGCAGATATGCAGGCAACCGTTAATAAGTATCTTAAATCTTCTTCTTTGGAAGAATTGATGAGGGTAAAGGACAAAGAAACCAATGTTAAGTTCTATGTGAAAAACGGCAAAGACGAAGATCATGTAAGCGAACTATTAATGTTTGTCACCGGTATCGATAATGCAGATATGGAAATAAATGACAGAAAGATTGAAACTGTTCTTCTTACATTGACCGGGGATATTGATCTTACCAAAATAGGTTCACTTACAAAAAAGATGAATTTACCGGAAGAATTAAATAAAGCAGAGAAAAAGGACAAATCAGAATAGCAGATCAGGAAAGTGGTAATTAACCGCCGTAGAAGGCGGTTAATTACCACTACTAATGGTTTTGATAAAATATAAAAAGCAAAAAAATGAAAAAACTCATAACAGTTATTGCAGGAATTGCCCTCCTGGTACTTTCCGCCTGTTCTTCCCATCAGAGTCTCCAGGAATATTATGTGGATAATTCAGAAAACCCAAATTTCATTTCATTGGATGTTCCAACAAGCATACTAAATTTGAAGAATGAGGATCTATCAGAAACACAACAACAAGCATTTCAATCATTAAAGAAATTGAATTTATTAGCTTTTAAGAAGACGAGCGAAAATGGAGCCGAATATGAGGTAGAAAAAGCAAAAGTAAATGCTATTTTAAAGAATGATAATTTTGTTGAACTCATGAAATTGAATTCTGAGTACGGAAAGGGTGTTATTAAATACCTGGGTGATGAAGATGCAATAGATGAGGTAATCATTTACGGAAGCAGCGATGACAAAGGTTTTGCTCTCATTCGGGTTCTGGGTAAGGATATGAACCCGGCTTATATTATTCAACTTATGAATGCAATACAAAAATCTGATTATAAAGGCGAAGGACTTGGTGAAATAGGCCAATTTCTTAAAGGATAACTTAAACATTTTCAATAAATAAAATCCGCGCGGAATCAATCCGTGCGGGTTTTTTTGTTATCAAAATGTAAAATATGTTTAAAAGTGTTCATTCGATTTAAATTTCTCTGGCCTATTTTATATCTTCCTGATCTAAATAACGTTAAAAATTGATCACTATGGAAAACGCAGAAATTTGGATTGACAAAGGAATTGATTTCATTATTACTTACGGACCCAAATTAATTGGAGCGATACTCATTTTTGTAATTGGTTCCTGGGTAATAAATAAGATAATCAGGGCTTCCAGAAATGCGATGTCTAAAAGTAAGTATGATGAGTCTTTACAAAGGTTTCTTTTAAATCTTGCTTCCTGGGCTTTAAAAATATTTCTGATTATTATTGTTATCTCTCAATTAGGGGTAAATGTAACCGCCTTTGCCGCTGTACTTGCTGCCGCAGGTTTGGCTGTCGGGCTCGCTTTGCAGGGATCCTTATCAAACTTTGCCGGGGGTGTTTTAATCATGATTTTCAGGCCATACAAAATAGGTGATTTAATAGAGGCACAGGGAGTACTGGGTGCCGTTAAAGAAATTGAGATTTTCACCACAAAACTTATTACACCTCAAAACAAATTGGCGATTGTTCCTAATGGGGCTATGGCCAATGGAAATATCATTAATTACACGGCTGAAGGTAAAATAAGAGTAGATATTGAAATTGGAATAGATTATGGTGAAGATATAAAAAAGACGAAAGAGGTTTTAATGAGCGTCCTTACTGCCAATGAAAAGGTACTAAAGGAACCTGCACCTTCAGTAAATGTATCTGAGTTGGCTGACAGTTCTATAAATTTTGCGGTAAGACCCTTCGCTAAACCAGAGGATTACTGGGATGTATATTTTAGAACAGTAGAGGGTTGTAAAGTTGCGCTGGATAAAGCCGGAATAGAAATACCTTACCCGCATTTACAAATACTTAAAAAGGAATAGCACTAATTAGTATTGAAGTTATAATAAAAGGCACTATAACACAGAACTGGTTATATAAGAGTCGTTTTTAAATACCGGTATAATTACTGGGGCTAATATTTTTTAATTCGGTCTTAATTTCTTCTTTTATTTCCAATTGATCAATAAATTCAGCAATCGATTTTTTTGTAATACGTTCATTGGTCCTGGTGAGACCTTTTAGTGCTTCATAAGGATTGGGGAAGCCTTCTCTCCTGAGGATGGTTTGTATAGCTTCAGCGACAACCGCCCAATTGTCCTCCAGATCTTTTTCAAATTTGGCTTTATTCAGCAGTAATTTATTTAGTCCTTTAATAGTAGCCTTAAAGGCAATTAAGGTATGTGCAAACGGAACTCCCACGTTACGGAGTACCGTGCTGTCTGTTAGATCGCGCTGCATACGTGAAACAGGTAACTTCGAAGATAAATGTTCAAAAATGGCATTGGCAATCCCTAAATTACCTTCGGAATTTTCAAAGTCTATTGGATTTACTTTATGGGGCATCGCGGAAGAACCTACTTCTCCTTCGGTTATTTTTTGCTTAAAATAATCCATGGAAACGTAAGTCCACATATCCCGATTCAGGTCAATTACTATGGTGTTTATACGTTTAAGAGTGTCAAATAAAGCAGCCATATGATCATAATGCTCAATTTGAGTGGTAGGGAAGGAATGAGATAATCCCAATTTATTCTGGACAAAGTTTTGTCCGAAATTTTGCCAATCTATATCTGGGTAAGCCACTTTATGGGCATTATAATTTCCGGTGGCTCCACCAAATTTTGCTGCACTTGGAATGTCATTCAGAAGATTAAACTGTTCCTCGAGGCGCACCACAAAAACATTAATTTCTTTACCCAAACGCGTTGGTGATGCAGGCTGTCCATGAGTTCGGGCCAGCATAGGTACAGCTTCCCAATTTTTGACTAAAGTCTTTAGAACCCCTGTAAATTGCATAAACAGGGGTACATATACCTCATTCATAGCTTCTTTAATGGAATAAGGTATGGCTGTATTGTTAATATCCTGAGAGGTAAGTCCAAAATGGATAAATTCCTTATTTCTTTCCAGCCCCAGTGCATCGAACTTATCCTTAATAAAATACTCCACTGCTTTAACATCATGGTTTGTGGTTCGTTCAATTTCCTTAATAACCAAAGCATCATCCACATTAAAGTTTTCAAAAATATTACGGAGGGAATTGATCTTATCCTGAGATAATTTTGGGAGTTGTGGCAGGTCTAATTCACAGAGCGCTATGAAGTATTCAATTTCAACCATAACCCTGTACTTAATTAATGCTTCTTCCGAAAAGAAATTTGCCAGGGAATCGACTTTGGATCTATATCTGCCGTCAATGGGAGAAATGGCGTTTAATTGATTTAACGACATAGGCTTTAGTATTGATTAAATTTTTTGAAAGATGTAAAGATACTTATATGCTTGGGAGATTAAAAGGATATTGGGAGGATAGTTAAAATTTTTGAGGTGAGTTGGGTAATTTATTTATGCCTCCCTTTTTTGGTTTTTGTTTTTCTTACTGATTAATGCAAGAATTTGTCTGGCCCTTGCTTTATAGGCAGCGCTTCCCAGGCTGTAATTTTGCTCTAAAATCATACGGAGTTCGGGTCTGATCCATTCAAATTTGTCACCCAATAAATAAAGGCTCGTCATAGAGTAGGCTTTAGCAGCTACTTTATGTTCCCCTATGAGCCAATCAAAACACGATGTAGTTATTTTTTCCAGGTGATGTTCCTTTAATTTCATCTGAACTTCATTTTTTGATTTAGAAAAAAATGCCTTCATAAGAAGTTCACAAATTTTAGCCACTGGCCTTACAGAGGAATCTAATTGCACTTTAGAGATACCCAAAGTAAAAGCATCAATATGAGTTAGTATTAATTGGATGTTTTTTTTGGCGACAAATTCTAAAATCCAGCAGGCTTTTGATGAAATTTCCACATTATCCTCAAAAGAAATTTCTAATAGAGGTGAAATTAAATGTGGATTATCAAGCACTATTTGGGTTACTTCAATGCGTTTATCCCTTGTACCGTTTACATAAATTAATGATTTAGATAATTCAGATTTGGTCACAAAAATTTGTATTTTGGTCAGACAAAAGTACCCCCAAATGAAAGTAATAAAAAAAATAGCAAAATTGCTATTACTTCTTTTTGTTGCCATCCAATTTTTCAGACCGGAAAAGAATATCAATCAGGGCAATCATTTAGCCGGTTTTATAAATGAAACCAATCCTCCTGAAAATGTTAAAACCATTTTGACTCATAGTTGTTATGATTGTCACAGTAACCATACAGAATATCCATGGTACAACAATATTGCACCAGTTTCGTGGTGGCTTTCAGCCCATATCAAAGATGCCAAAGCAGCTCTAAATTTGTCTGATTGGGATAATTACAACAAAGGGCAAAAGGACCGCAAATTAGAAGAAATAATTGAGGTCATTAAAAAAGAAGAAATGCCTCTAAAGGAATACCATTGGATGCATCAGGAAGCCGGACTCTCTAAGGAACAAGGTGAAGCTGTTCTCGAATGGGCAAGGCGCACTAAAACTCTTTACGGACTAGGTCCTTTACCAAGGTAGGAACTCCTTTTGCTGCAGTGGATTGAATAATTGTGAGATTTTCAAAATCTATAGCATTTATACTGGGTTTTGGATCTACAAAATAAATGGGTATGCCCTGTCTTGCGTAATTCAAAAGCCCCGCTGCCGGATATACCTGCATTGATGTTCCAATAATAATAAGAATATCTGCCGTTACAGTAATTTGTGCAGCTTCAGATAATAATGGAACTTCCTCGCCAAACCAAACAATATGAGGACGCAATTGATATCCTTTTGAGCAAGTCTCACCCAGGTTTAGATCATTTTTCCAATCCAAAACCAATGTTTCATCACCAGTACTGCGAACTTTCAAAAGTTCACCATGAAGATGGAGAACATGAGAACTGCCCGCACGCTCATGCAAATCATCTATATTCTGTGTTATAATGGTGACATTGAAATGCCGTTCAAGTTCTACCAGCATTTTATGCCCTGCATTAGGGATCACTTTTAACAACTGCCTTCTCCTTTGGTTGTAAAAATCCAATACTAAGGCAGGGTCTCTGGCAAAACCGTAGGGGGAGGCAACTTCCATCACGTCGTGTCCCTCCCAAAGTCCGCCCGCATCACGGAAAGTTTTAAGTCCGCTATCTGCGCTCATTCCGGCTCCTGTAAGTACAACAATTTTTTTTTGCATTATTTTAGGTCTATTATAAAGATACATTTTTCTTAAATTAGAGTGATGATAGATCTTGATTTGCTTTCCTATTTGGAAAGTTATATTACACCTGAACGCCTAAAACGATTCAATGAAGTTTTAAGGGAGCGCACCAATTATATTACTGTGGCTATTGAGGATGTTTTTCAAATGCATAATGCAAGCGCAGTAATTAGGAGTTGTGACGTTTTTGGCATTCAGAACGCACATATCATTGAAGACCGATTTGGACAACGTCTCGACAAAAATATAGCAATGGGAGCTCAAAAATGGGTTGATATAGAAAGATATACTGCTGTAGAATCCTGTATAGGTAATTTGAGAGGTGATGGTTATAAGATTATTGCTACCACTCCTAATAATAATTCCACATTGCTGGAGGATTTTAAATTAGAAGATAAAGTGGCTTTGTTTTTTGGGACCGAAAAAGAAGGATTAAGCCCTGAGGTTTTAGATCAAGCTGATGGTTATTTAAAAATACCTATGTGCGGATTTTCGGAGAGTCTCAACATCTCCGTTTCTGCGGCCATTATATTATATAATTTAACACTACAACTTAAGAG